>JBJTAQ010001057.1:0-2679 GCA_046090945.1 Pirellula sp. | reverse complement strand
AACCATAAATCGACATGACACCTTGCAAGTCACCTTCAAGTTCGGCAAGTTCACCCAACCCGCTTGCAATCTTATCAGGATGGCGAACATAGGTGTAGATTGCAAGTAGGGCATTATCGACCACGTGATTTTGCCAACGGTCTTTACCGCCCAGAATCTTGCTAGTGGATCGAACGCTCAAATTTTGTTTCTTTGCATCGATCAGAGCGTCGAGACGTTGTTCGATTTCTTTGGAACCCGTCGCGGCTTTGAGATCATCCAAAAGCTCCGAGACCTTGGCCTCGTGAGGCGTACGTTGCATTTGAGCGACCTGAGCAGCCGTCGCCACCAAGAAACTGGCCTGCGTTACCCAGCGATTCGAATAGCTCATCTGAGTTGATTCTTGAACCCAGCCCAAAGCTCCATCGTGATGACCCTGCATCAGGACGCTCAATGTCACAGCACGCACTAGTGGATCGTCACCAAAACTCGCAGAAATATTCTTACGGTCCGAAAGCGATTGCCATACACTTCGAGCAAACGCAATCGGCTGGAGCCTTCGATACCAACCCAGACGCTGGCTTAAGTACGATACAAACTGCTCGGACATCGCTTGCGACAACATGACGGCTTGAACCGTCACGAGCATCCCCTCGGTCCTATGGGACGGGACCAATCGACCCGGATCGGTGCCCTGCGGATCGTTCGTGATTCGGGCCCGCTTGGTTCGACTCAGACGTGCGACACTCTCCCCGAGAGCACACCCAATAAAAGCCCCCTCGATCGACTCTTGTCGACGCACCGCTGGGATGATTGTCGACCAAGCGTAGGGACTCGACCAAGCGATTCGCTCAGGGTTGTCCACCGACTTCTTGGCGTTGATTTCGAGCATGGGGAAAAACGCAGGACGAACTTTCGGGCTGGCGCTAGACCGATAGTTCAGTGTTGTCGACATTTCGGACGTCTTTCTTGCCCAAGACTACAAATCACAAATCTGAAACAATCCGTTAAATGGGGCATCGGAAATATTTCAACCCAACTGCAACGCAGGCAAGACTTCCTGGGAATCCTGGGCATGGATTTTCCCAAATACCGTAATAATTGATACAATCGGAACACGTCTGTTCCTCTTAAGTACTTCCACCCTCACAGGATCCAAGCCATGTCTTCAGCAAGCAATCGAAGGCTTTTTTTGACGCGAGCAGCGATCGCAAGCGGGCTAGGTGTCGGCCTAGTCCGAACCAGTCTAGCTTGGGAACCTCCAACGGCATCGGCCACCAAAGGACCCTTTTACCCGATCCCCGAGATATCGAAACAGAAATATTACGATGCGGACCTTACGCGACTCGATGCCCAAGCCGCTGTGGCACAAGGAGATCAGATCATCGTTCGGGGCGTAGTCGTCGACATGGACGAACATCCTCTAGACCAGGTCATCGTCGAGGTCTGGCAAGCTTGTGCGACCGGGCGTTACAACCACCCTCAGGACAAGAACGACCGGCCGATCGATCCTAACTTTCAATACTGGGCAAAGATTCAAACCGGTGCCGACGGAGCCTTTTCATTCCGCACGATTCAACCAGGGAAATACCCTGGCCGAACGCCACATATCCATTATCGGATCGTCGCTCCGAACCGACCCGAACTTGTCACTCAAATGTATTTTGAGTCCCAAGACGAGTACAACAAGAAAGATGGCATCTACATGGAGCTCAAACCCGATCAACGCAAGGCGGTGACCGTAGGATTCGAATCCAAGCCCATCAGTGGCGAACCAAGCACATCAGGGCAGACTGTCGAAAAGCTTCCCACCGGACATTTCCGCATCGTGCTTGGACCCACCAGCGATACCAAAGCAACTAAACCAATGTGAGATCTATCTGCAATGTGATCGTCGCTAGACTATCGGCCCTTGCTATCTCGTTTCGCCTGTGCTCGCTTGCCTTTCCCCGAGACATGTCCAGCAATGTTGCTGGTGCGATTCGATAGCTTCACGCGGTTTGCCTTGGCCTTGCCTGCAAGCTGAGCTTTGGTCGCTGGGCTAGCAGCTACGATCCCTGGCTTGGCAGTGGTCTTTGCAACTTTCTTTGCTGCGACTGGGACCGCAGGAGATGCGCTAGCCACCGCGGCTCGCTTTGCAGTCCTCTTGGCGGCGGTCTTGCTCAACGCCTTCTTGGCCGCAGCGGCCTTGGCTACCGATTTGCTCGCAGCAGGCTTGGCAGCAGCAACCGAAACAACTGGAGCGGCAGCGACTTTTGCCACTGGCTTCTTGGCGGTAGCTTTCGCTGTTTTGTTGAGAGTCTTCTTGACCGCTTGCAGCTCGGTGCGCGAAGCTTGCCGCGAAACCCTTGCGCTGGCCGTGCGTTGCTTGGGGGTAATCTTCTTGGCCGTCGCTTCAACGGTTGCGACCGTCGAGGTGCTGGCCAAACGGGCTTCGTAAGCTACCAGTGCGTCGTGAAGAGCCTGCTGCTTGGCATAGGACTTTGAATCGAGGTTAGGAGAGCCTGTCTTGCGGCTCTCCGTGCGTGATTGACCGCGGGCGAGTTTCTGCCACTTGTCCGACAACTTGCGAGCATTCGCAGCATTCTTTTTGAGCTGTGCAGAAGAAAGTTTTTCAATTGCTGGTGAACGACTCGAAGAAATCAACGCAAACTCCGCCTTCGTGCACATCGAACGGATTTCATCCAAAGACAAGCTCAT
>JBJTAQ010001056.1:0-1523 GCA_046090945.1 Pirellula sp. | reverse complement strand
GGATGTCGATCAACTATTCCAATGGATGGGGGAGAAAAGTTACCCAAGAGATATCAATGGGAACGTCACAGGTTCCGGGGGTGATTTCCTCGTACTGCGTGCCACGGGGACCGAGGCATACAACCCTTATATCCAATCACTTGTGAACATGAATTCGGTTGCAACCCTGTTGTTGCCAGATCTAGCCAGCGCCAATAGCGCGGCAGTGGTGGATATCATCAACCGAGCTGAAGCGATCTTCATCGCGGGTGGAGACCAAGCCGACTACTTTAGGTATTGGAACGAAACGCCTGTCGAGGATGCTATTTACAACGCTATCAAACGCAATGTTCCGATCGGTGGAACCAGTGCTGGGCTTGCGGTTCTGGGCGACTATGATTTCACAGCTTCGACCGGCAGGACGATTGTCTCGAACGATGCATTGATGAATCCTTATGATTCAGCCATTACGATCGATGGCACCAATAAAGTTGACGGATTCTTAACTCCTCGCGATGCGACGATCGCTAACGATTCGAGCATCACGAGCATCCTAGGGCTTTTGGCAAATACGATCACCGACTCGCACTTCCGCCAACGCGATCGACTTGGACGCCTCGTTACCTTTATGGCACGTATGGACTCCGATGACTTGGTCAAGCAGGTGCTAGGGGCGAGCGTCCGAGGAATCGGGATCAATGAGCAAACCGCTCTGCTCATCGAACCCAACGGCAGCTCGACGGTGGTGGGTAATGGTCTGTCAACCTCGACCGATTTGCCGCGATCGGTTTACTTCATGGAGCATGCGGTGACTGCCGGAACCCAGCAATTGACTTCCCCGCTGACTTATACAGACACGGCGGTCACCCGTGTCGATTATGAGCCTGGCGCAAGTTCATTTACGATTTGGTCTGCTTTCCCGGCGAACGCCAAAAAATATGCCGTCAGCGCCACTGGTAAACTAGTCAGCCGAAAATTCGCGGAATTGACATCTACATCCGATGCTGGCATCTACGGTTAACATTCGCCATGATTGAATGCACTTGATCGACGTTACTTCACGACAAGCCCAACACCGAAGATGTGAGTCCACTCTGGATTGAGGTCCAGGTCTCGGAAGTTGTACTGCGGATTATACGACAGCCGAAGTGTTGTCTTACCGATTTGAGCCAGCCGTCCAACTTGGATCCCAACCGGTAAACTTACCCATTGATCGGACTTCCAATCGTACCCTTGCTGGAGGTCTCCAGCAGAAATGGTCCACTTGGGGTTGATGGTATAAGCGATCACCGGTTGTAGGAAACTGACATTGGTATCATTGCTGATTAGGTTTTGATTGAAAGCACCGAGAGTCCAATTGCCCTTGCGGGTCGTGAATCCCACAGCAGGCCCTGCTTGGATCGTATCCCGCCCATTTTGATAGTTGGGGCTCAAAGAAACTACAGGCCCGAATGCCAACCTCCCCCAAGACGCAGGTACGATGAACAAATCAAACAGAGTGACCGGATCTAGACCGTCTTGGGCTGGTCCATCGAGTCGATAAG
>JBJTAQ010001055.1:0-4726 GCA_046090945.1 Pirellula sp. | reverse complement strand
GTTCTGCCATCAACTCTTTCACACTCGGTAACTGCTTGCCATCGCTCAATGGTCGTTCGTCGGCCAACGACCTGCATGTCGCAAAACAAACGATCGATAGGATCGCCAATCCAAGCTTTGTAGAGCAACTCAGGAGACACGATCGAGTTTTGGCGTATGGAGTCATTCCCACTAGATCCGCTGCCAGAATCTGGCTACGAAGTACACAATCAAACCGCTTACAAACGTGGCCAAGCAATAATAAAACTGGTCCCGCTTGACGATCCAAGCTGCCGCGATCAGGATGATCGCTCCACCAATATACACTGCCAATGCCAAGTGCTCCCACCAAACCACAGGTTTGCGATGGCTCATTTCACGATAAGCGATCCAAAGCGAGGCTGTGGCAATCGCCCCGCACATCGTCAGCGTCAGCCCTAGGTAACTGATTACCTGCAAAACACTTGCACTCCAAACAATCGCACAACTGGCCAACGCCTGCAGGGCGATAGCCAATCGAGGCGTATGAGAACCTGACAGGTCCTTTGGCAACCATCCGTCGGTAGACATCTGAGCGATGACCCGAGGACCTATGGCAAGCATCGCCAGAACACTCGTTGCCGAAGATAACGCTATAGTGATCCGCATGACCCACTCAAGCCCCGCCCCTCCAACATTCCTCGCTACCCCTCTGACGAAGTAATCTCCCCCGGAGGTGATCGACTCGCGCGTATCGCACATCAGAAACAAGGTATTCAGCCCGAGATAGGTCAATGCAACCAGAATGCTCGACAAGATCATCGACTTGGAAACCAAACCCGCTGGCATCTCACCTGCGATATAAATGCTCGCATTGAATCCGGTGTAGGCCAAGGCGATGAAGAACAATTGGATCATGAGCGTCTTAAGAAACCCCTGCTCGGTAAACTTGCCAAGGTAATCCGACGCTAACAGGGACTGGTCCAACGCCGGTTGGAATCCATCGCTTGGATTTGTATTCATCAGGAACACCGCACAGGCGACCGCAAAGATCGCAAAGCCGACGAACTTTAGACCCACCACCGCATTGTTGACCCAAGCTCCGGTCTTGAGATTCACGCTATGAAAAAGAGCGCAGGCGAGGATCCAAAAGGAGGCAAGCGATTTCGCTTGGGTGATCGAATCAGACGACCCTACGATGTATTCACCAAAAACCAATCCAGCCGCAGCAATCGGGGCAGTAAACCCTGCGATGATCGATATCCAACCAGCCATAAAACCGACCGCCGGATGAACAAACCGACTTAAGAATACATACTCTCCACCGTTGAGAGAAAATCTCCTAGCCAGTGATGAATAGGCGATTGCACCACAGATCGCGTGTATCCCTGCGATCGCCCAAGCGACTAAAACTAGCCTTGCATCTCCCAAAGCTCCAAGCGCATAGGAAGTGGATATGTACACTCCAGCGCCGATCATATTACCAATCACCATGCAAACCAGCGACACCAAACCGATCGTTCGATTTTGAGCTGACGGCTGCACTAGAGGTATCATCCTTATTCGTATTAGCTTAAGAATTCATCAACGAAAACTACTGATCGACGAGTTATTCATCGCCATCATCTTCTCTAAAAGCTCATGTGGCTCAGACGGCGTATCGAATCGCAAGTTCGACTGCTTGCCATATCCGCTCACAAAACCGCTTGAGAGCATCGGCAGTTTTCCAGCAATCTGAACGGTATCCAAAACCAGTAAGCCATCTTGAGCTACGACCGCTACCCACTGCTTGGGCTGCTCGATCGTTAACTCGAGCTTCATCGCCGTATCCGCGAAAATGACTTGCCCAGGGGTCAAGCCTTGTGCAATTAACTTGGACTTGTCGATTTCTACCGGATGAGCCTTATGAACGACCAAACGGACCGATTTGCCCTGATCGTTGATCATGTTGGCAAAAACGCCTGGCCAAGGTTGCAGGCCTCGAATCTGACGGTCGATCCACAGGATTGGATACCGCAAATCGAGTTGCCCATCGGTTTTTTTCAAGCGTGGAGCTTTCGTAGTCAACTCCTTTGCCTGAGGGACTCCTACGTGGCCCCCAGAGTCGGGATCATTTTGTGCAGCGAGCCTATCGATCGCAACCATAGTCGGTTCAACACCGAGTTGGCTGAGTCGCATCTCGAGTTCCTCAGCATTCTGGTTTGGACCGATCGGAATGCTGCGTTGCTCGAGCACCGGTCCGGCATCGAGTTTGGGGGTCATGTGGATAACGCTCACGCCGGCCATGGAATCACCGGCGAGAATCGACCACTGCACAGGAGCTGCACCGCGGTGACGCGGCAGGAGCGAACCGTGCAAATTGATCCCTCCTAGCCGGGCTTTCGAGAGAGCCTCACTGGACAGGATTTGCCCATAGTCGCAGACGATCAAAAGATCGGAATTGAGTTCCTCGATCCATTGGATGGAGCTCGGTTCATTGATCGATGCAGGGGTAAAGATCGGAAGCTTCGAATCCTCAGCCCATACCATGACGGGGCTTTGCGGTGGCTCCTTGTCCCGTGTAGGTTTGCCTACTGGTGGTTTGGTCACCACCGCCAAGATCTCGTGCCTGGACCTTGCGATCTGCCGAAAACTTGGGACGGCAAAGGGGCCGGTCCCCATGAGAACGAGTTTCAACGAACGGTCTGTCATGTAGCTTAGGGCTTTACGTCTTGCACTTGAGCAGAAAGATACTCGATCAGATCGATGAACTCCGAAGGAGCAACCGTTGCAGCAGCACCTTCAGGCATGGAACTCTGCTGGAGTGTCTTTCGCTCCTCGATCTCACTTTTAGCGATCTTGCGTGTCTCTTTACCATCGAAAATCTCTAATGCATCAGCGGTATCCGAGACGAGTAAACCTGTGACGACTGTGCCATCATCGGTAACGATTGCCGTGGATCGATACTTCTCGGCGACCTCAGCATTCGGATCGACGATCGACTCGATGATCTTGGTCCGAGGCATCCGCTTGGCAACTCCAGCGAGATTGGGACCAAACTCGCGACCATCGCCATTACCGACCTTGTGGCACGCTGTGCAGTTGCGTACGAAGACTTCGCGTCCTCGGTTGACGTCCCCTTGGATATCGCTCAGTGCTGTCATCGCTTTATTGCGCTGCTCGGCAGGTTTGGGCTCTTGGGACATGAGGACTTGCAGGTGCGGCAAGGCAGCGACCCCCGTTGCGTTCGATGCCATGAGCTGAGCGACCATCTGTTTGCCCCGCACGGAGGCCTCAGGAATATTCCCAGCCACGAAATCGCCGATCCATGCGCGCTCGTTGGCACCGAGTGCGTGTTGGACGGTGTAATCTCGCCAATAATCGGCTGGAGCGTTGGTCATCGCAAAGAGTGCTTTCATCGCAGGCTTACTGGTCAGGAAGCTTAAACCTCGGGCGGCTTCGGTCTGAACACGTGGATGCGTATCGGCAGCAACAGCGATGAGCATCTCTTCGGCTTGCGGAATCTGATCTAGGTTGTCTGCCAAAATTCGAACGGCAGCGGCCCGGGCTTCGGGAGCCTTCGCTGTTGTAACAACCCTTGATAAAAGGTCTAGATCGATCCGATGATGGGACTGCTGGATCCACAGGGCTTCGCAGCAGAGTCGGTCGTAATCGCCAGAGGCTGGATCTTTGCTGGCCAACCAAGCTTTGATTGCGGCCATGACCTCGGTCTCGGGTCGATCTCGCAACTCTCGCCGTGCACGATAGCGTGTTCGCCACTCGTATTGGCCGAGTTGTTCCAATATCTCAGAGATCGACTTGCCATGCTGAGTGACCGGCTCTACCAATGGACGACTAGCATAGACCAATCGGTAGAGTCGACCTCGAACGTGATCGCGATTCGGATCGCGCTGGCTGTATTGCATATGCCCTACGAGCGCATTGGCCCAATCTCCAAACCACAAGGCTCCATCGGGTCCGATCTGAGGATCTGCGGGGCGGAAATGTTTGTCCGAAGAGCGTATCAAATCATTCGGGGAACCGTCAGCATTCTTAATACGTTCTCCGCTGTATCCGCCACCGTTGTCGTTGACGGTAAATCGCGGCATGCCATTCATGTTGATCACGCACGCATAAGTGAACTGGCCTTGAACTTGATCCGGAAAGTTACGGCTAATCAAAAACTCGGAACCCAGAGCCGGACGCATCCCTTCGTTGTTGAAGACAAAGTTCAAACCTTGCCTGCCACGGAACTGAGCCCCGGAAAGTGGGGTATCCCAAGCGTGGTTGGCAGTGGTCCCATCTCCGACGATCCCTTGCCCCCACTCGTTGAAGACGTAGCACCACATGTTGTATTGACCGGGAAGCGCGAACTGCCGAATCTTGAGCGTCCTAGGGTCCATGACATACGCTCCTCCGTCCCCTTTGCTTCGGTGTGGACCCCAAGGGGTTTCAAGCGTAGTGCTCGTGGCGATTCCTTCGAGCATGTGCAGCAGACCACCGTTGTTCCACTCAAACGCACCGCAGGTGTGGTGCGTATCATCGGTCGCCCAACCATCCATCAAGTGGATGACCTGATCGGCTTTGTCGTCTCCATCGGTATCCTTCAAAAAGAGCATCCGAGGCTGATCAACCACCAGGACGCCACCGTTCCAAAACTCGAATCCAGTCGGACAGTGGAGTTTGTCGTAGAAGACCTTTGAGACATCGGCCTTACCGTCGCGATCGGTATCTTCGAGGATCACGAGTTTATCGCCCGGTCGTGGATCGCCTGGCTTCCATTGAGGAT
>JBJTAQ010001054.1:0-1186 GCA_046090945.1 Pirellula sp. | reverse complement strand
GGTTGAATTACAACGCCCAGTTTCGCGCATTGTCCAACTGGGTCAAGAATTCCGGATCACCCTATGGAAACACCGTCACCATCGACAGTCAGGGGAAAGAGTCCCAAGACTTGAACATCGGCGGTGGGGGAGGCGGCAGTTTGCAGCGATCGGTCCGTCGGCATGTGAAGTGGAAGGAGAATCGCGAAGCTCTCAGCGGGTATTCCCAGGAGTTGGAAGACATCCGTGGGTTCCACCACCAAGGGGGTGGCGACATCAACTTGTACAAGATGTTTTTGGAGCAAGCGCATGCCCTTTTGAGAGACAACGGGCGCATGGGGTTCGTCATTCCCTCGGGCCTTTATTCCGATCATGGTACGGGTGCGTTGCGAAGTTTATTCCTCGATCGATGCCGTTGGGAATGGCTCTTTGGGTTCGAGAACCGTGAGGGGATCTTTGATATTCACCGCTCGTTCAAGTTCAATCCGATCGTGGTACAAAAGGGAGGTCAGACGGGAGTCATACGGACCGCATTCATGCGAAGGGATTTGCGGGATTGGGAGCAAGCCGATCGGCATGTAACCGAGTATCCTAGGGAGCGGGTGATGCAGTTTTCGCCCAAGAGCAAAGCGATTTTGGAGATCCAATCGCAGCGCGATTTGGAGGTGCTCGAGAAGATCTATTCCAACAGCGTGTTGTTGGGGGATCAGAGTCCCGGCGGGTGGGGGATCACCTATTCGCGGGAATTCGACATGACCAATGATAGCAAGTTATTTCCGCCGAGGGACAAGTGGGAGGAGCGGGGATATCGGCCCGACGAGTACAGTCGATGGTTGCGGGGAGATTGGCGGCCCATTGAGGAGTTGTATGCCGAGTTAGGGGTCAAGGCCTTAGCCGAGGGCGAAAAGCGCGAGGCCCAGCCGATGTACGCCCACTTACCGATTGCGAGGGCCGACATCCCCGAGGGGATTGTTTTATCGCGGGATGGTCGCAGTTGGATCCGCGAGAGCGGCATCGGCACCGACGAGTTCCTCGACAAACGCGGCGATCCCCACACCGCCCCCGCCATCGCACTGCCGCTGTACGAAGGCCGCATGGTAGGTCAGTTCGATTTTTCGCAGAAGGGCTGGGTATCTGGCAAAGGCCGCTCGGCCGTCTGGCGCGAGATCCCCTGGGACAACAAGCAAATCGAACCGCAATACCTGAT
>JBJTAQ010001053.1:0-3329 GCA_046090945.1 Pirellula sp. | reverse complement strand
AGCCGACGACGGTCGGCAAGCGAATGACGCTCTGGATGTACGATTTGGTTCTAGATCTTGCCGAAATCGACCACCGCTTGGAAAGTCTTCTCGCCAGAAGCGCCAAAGGTACGACGGGGACACAGGCAAGCTTTCTGCAACTCTTCGACGGCGACCATGAGAAAGTTCGAGAGCTCGAGCGAAGGATCGCAAAAAAGATCGGCTTCGCGGGGGCTTATGCCGTCACTGGCCAAACCTACACCCGCAAAGTGGATGCGTTTTTGACCGACACTCTGTCGGGCCTTGCAACATCGATTCACAAGATCGCTACCGACATGCGTATCCTGGCCCATAAAAAAGAGATGGAGGAGCCCTTCGAGACCAATCAGATCGGTTCCTCGGCGATGGCCTATAAACGCAATCCCATGCGTAGCGAACGGATGTGTTCACTAGCCCGTTTCGTCATGAGCTTGCAATCCAGTCCGGTCATGACGGCGGCAACTCAATGGATGGAACGCACGCTCGATGACAGCGCCAACCGTCGGTTGGTCATGCCTCAAGCTTTCCTGGCGATCGATGCTTGTTTGATCCTCTTAGAGAATGTGTCCAAGGGGTTGGTGGTTTATCCCAAGACGATCGAGCGAAATCTTCGCGAGGAACTGCCATTCATGGCAACCGAATCCCTGTTGATGGCTGGAGTTGCTGCGGGGGGGGATCGCCAGCATTTGCACGAAGTCATCCGGGTGCACAGCCAAGCCGCGGCGCAGAGGGTCAAGCAGGAGGGGCTCGCCAACGATCTGCTCGAGCGACTGGCAGCCGATCCCGCTTTTGCGAAAATCTCTGTCGAAGAGGTGATGGCACCCGAGCAATACACCGGCAGGGCCGAACGTCAGGTCGAGGAGTTTCTCCGTGAGATGATCGAGCCGATTGTTTCCCAGGTCAATGCCTCGGATAAACTTAGTGCGGAAGTCCATGTATAAGTTCTTACGCATCGTATTTATCGCAAAAGCAATCGTATCGCTAGCTGTGATTTTTGCGATCGCGCAAGAACCCCAGCCGGAGTCTCCGTCTGACAAGTTCGAACATGAGGACACGATCGACAACCAGTGGCAGAAGGCTTGGGAAAGCATGATTCAAGGAAACGGCAGTCGATGGAATGTAGAGCTACCAACACTCGGGGGCAAGCAGTTTTGGACCGACCATCGCTGGTGGCATGGATATCGTCTGCAATACAATCATGCGATGGATCATTGGCGAGTGATCGATCCGAGTGCGATTCGCAAAGGCTGGGGTACCAAAGAAGCGATGCTCGAAGTGCTCGAGCAGATCAAGTCCAAGCCGGTTGCGGAATCGGCCATCAAAGAACCCCTTAAAGAGCCCGAGACAGTTTTTCTGCTCTTGCATGGTCTTATGCGGACCGCATCGAGTATGAAGCCGATCGAAACGGAGTTGATCGAACGGTTGGGTGAGACTCAGCCGGGTAACGATCAAGATTCATTCGAGGTCGGTTCGATCGCGGTCGTCAGGTTCCAGTACGCAAGCACCCGAGCATCGATTGCCTCGCACGCCGAGGCCCTTCGCGAACTTGTCGAAAACCTTCCTGGAAAACCCAGGCTTAAAATCGCTGGACACAGCCTTGGAAACATCGTCACGCGCATGGCGATCGCTCAGTGGAAAGAGCAGGGGGATCCAAAAGGAGTTTTAGATCGTATCGACCGAGTGGTGATGATGGGGCCCCCGAATCAGGGTTCCTCGTTTGCTAAACGATTATCCCAGTTAGGTCTCTTCGAGATGATTACTGGAAAATCTGGAATGCAGCTTGGACCGAATTGGGAGGGACTCAGCAGCAATCTCGGTATCCCGCCTTGTCCCTTCATGATCATTGCGGGTGATTTAACGGGGACATCGATCCAGAATCCACTCTTGAGCGGTCCAAACGATGCGGTGGTGACTGTGCAGGAGGCCAAGCTTGAGGGGATGAGCGAGCTGAAGGTGTTTCCAGTGCTGCATTCTTTTCTGATGCAAGACACTCGCTGCGTGGAAGCCGCGGTTGAGTTTTTGCTAAAGAGATAGGTGAATAGAACTACCCCCTGTCAAACATTAGAAAGACAGAGGCATATCAATCAGGATTGCGAAGTATATGAACTAACTCCGCCACTCCTGGCTCATGCATACCAAGTCGTGTGGCACCAGCACTGGATGAAACTATCGCGTAGGTGACCTGGCCTTGCTTTGACGAATAGGTTTTTTCCTCAATTCGCAATTCAGGGATTTCGCATGAGTACGCTCGCATTACTTGGGGTATGAACCCACGAGTAACGTGGCAATTGAGAAAATGGATCTTCCGGGATTGATGATCTAAAACGATTGCAGCATCTGTTCCCAGAAAGGCTCGCGGTACAATGGTAATTCTATCACCACACTGAGGGATCCATTGAGTGCTTAGCACTTCGAGAGGATCGCGGAAGTTGAATTGGGCCCGCGAAATTAGAAACCATCCATACCAGATCGCTGCACCTGAAAAAGGTATTGGAATAGTTGCCAAACCCAGCAGCATCAACCAGATATCGCCTGGGCGTTTAACTTGCTCATCGTCAAAGATAAGGCCAATGAAAAAAAGCATGATGGCCAAGCCCAACAAAACCAAGAGTCCGCCAAAGCACTGAAGTTGCTGCTTGGTGGAAAGGGAAGTGATCAGCAGTATTAGTAGCAACACGCCTGAAAGCACCATCGCTAATTTTGAAAGAAAGTATTCAGTGCTCTAGCGATTTGGGATCACAATCCTCGAGGTATTCGGAGAGGCTTTGAGATATTCCACAAGAATATCGTCATTTTCCGACGGCCTAACGCCTGAATTGCTCTCGGGCTTGTGCCTCCAAGTTTTGACTGAATCCGAGCCAAAGAACCTTTCGGCAGATTCAGATTCATATTGATAGTGAATTGTATTAGTGTACCGCACACCACCTTTGCCCGAACTTTTTTCGGTAATCCAGGCATCAATGGTTGCCGAAACAGTTCTTCCATCTGCCTTGAATCGCCAGTCTTGGTAGAACCACCAACCATACGAAACCAGCCCTCCGAAAAATAGCAGCAGGGCACCTAACAAAAATGACCTTGACCGCTTACTGCGAACCGCTGAAACAATATTAGAATAGTTCTCGGGAAGAATCGTGATCGATGTGCTCTGGGTTATCTTAGCGGTTGCGTTGTCCAGCATTTTCTATTTTCAAAATATAATATCAGTTCCCACCACCAGGCAGCATCCGCTTCAAATGCAGTCGCATCGATTTGGCCATGTCTCGATCGACCAGCGTAGCTAACCTTTTCGTCAAGGACTTATTTTTCAGTTT
>JBJTAQ010001052.1:0-1347 GCA_046090945.1 Pirellula sp. | reverse complement strand
CAAACACTGGTGAGCTGCTGCACCAACGCCGTTTCATTGATCTTGGCATTGGACTTGTCAGGGACTATGGCAATGTACATATCCAGCACATCTCGCTTCCAGTGCGACGACCACTCAGTCGGCAAAGAACGCTTCTCGAGCATGTTACCAAGCTCGCTGTAATCGTAACGGCTCTTGAGCGCATAAATCGTAACCCCACCCCGAACGATCGGCTCCTTGGGATTCAGCCGGTACTGCTTGCGAACCGTTTTGGCCGCTGCTTCGGCCGCCGCCATAACTTGATCTAGCACCCCAGGCCCAACGTTCCCCAATACATGAAATTCCTGATTCGACTTCTCCTCTGCAGCCATCGTAGGAGAGACAATCTTCCAACGATCGCGAGCCCTAGCCATTCTCTTGTCCATCAACTCGCTATGACTCGCCTTGGCCGCCCATGACTTGGCCATGACACTCTCGAGTTGACTATCTCGCTCGCCGCCATCGAAGGTAGCTCCCTCATCGATCCACTTGGTGACCTTGTCAATCTCTTCTGGCTTGAGCGCCGGCCTACCACCTGCAGGCATCCGCTGACCAGCTTGCCCCAACAGCTTTTTAACCAGCAAACTCTCCTGGCCCTTGCTCGGCTCGATCGCCGGACCCGTCATTCCACCCCGGAGCAAACCTGCAAAATTAGTGAAGTTCAATCCGCCCGACGGGCGGTTGCCTCCATAATGACAGCCGTTGCAATTGGCGACCAAGATCGGAGCGATGTCGTTGGCAAAGCTGATCGTCTCCTTGCCCGTGCTCTCCATGACCTCCACAGGTTTAGGTGGCTCGGGAGGCTTGGCGTCCGGGCCGCCAGCCAGCACCCTCAGGTTCGCCTTGGGGTCCTCGCCATCGTACTTAGCACCAGCCTTAACCCAAGCCTTGATCGCATTGAGCTTAGCCCCTGGAACCTTGTTTCCACTAGGAGGCATCGTTCCACTTGCCATCGCTTCAACTAAAGGACTGCCTTCTGGATCCCCGGCAAATAAAACCACACCTGCCCGCGAACCTTTCATCAACCCTTCGTAATTGGGCATCGTAAACCCACCAGTCGTCTTATCGACATGGCACCTGCCGCAGTGCTCAACCAACACCGGCGCAACATCCTTGGTAAAACTCACACCCAGCGCATCTGCCTTCGGGTCCTTGGCAGGATCCTTGCTATCGGAATTCTTCGCCCCATCTTTCATCTCCTTGAGCTTGGCAAATATCTCACCCCAAGCCGGCAGGGGCGTAAATTCCGCTCCCTCGATGGCAAGCACCTCGGCTGCTTTGGATAGCTTCCGATGCAAACGCTCCCACTCAGCCGTGTCCTTGCGCTCA
>JBJTAQ010001051.1:0-9087 GCA_046090945.1 Pirellula sp. | reverse complement strand
TCGGACGCAGTTGGATCCGAATTTGATTGCCCCGGCGGAACAATTGTCCAAGGCGTTCCGCGAAGTTGCAAAATCGGTCAAACCTAGCGTCGTGAGCATCAAATCGCTGGTTGAGCGGCGAGCCGTCGCCCAGCGTGGCGGAGGTAGGGGTTTCCCCCAGGGGCTTCCCCCTGAATTTGAACGCTTCTTTGGCCCGGGTTTTGGCATGCCTGAGTTGGATCCCCAGGAGGAAACCGCAGGCGCCGATGGCATGGTGCAACTGGGGCTCGGCTCCGGGGTGATTGTCCGCCAAGACGGCTACATTCTGACCAACAACCACGTCGTAGCCAACGCTGCAGAACTCGAGGTCTACCTCAGCGATGATACGAAGTACGTTGCCAAGGTGGTCGGCACCGACCCCCGAACTGATCTTGCGGTGCTCAAGATCGACGCTGTCGGGCTGATTGCGACTCCGATTGGGGATTCATCGAAGGTTGAGGTCGGCGACTGGGCGATCGCGATTGGAAGTCCCTTTGGATTGGCGCAAACGGTTACGGCTGGGATCATCAGCGCCACGAAGCGGACCGATCAAGGGATTACCCCTTACGATGACTTTATCCAAACCGATGCGGCGATCAATCCTGGCAATAGCGGTGGTCCGCTTTTGAATCTTCGTGGTGAGATCATCGGGATCAACACGGCGATCGCATCCCGCGGGGGAGGCTACAATGGCGTTTGCTTTGCGGTTCCAAGCAACACCGCTTCGCGGGTCCTGAGTGATTTGATCACCAACGGGACCGTCTCTCGCGGATTCATTGGGGTACGACCTGCGGCGATGTCACCGGAAATAGCCAAGCAATTAGGATTGCCGACTGATCTAAAGGGTGCTTTGGTTGAGACTGTCACCAAGGGTATGCCTGCTGACAAGGCTGGCATTCGGGCGATGGATGTGATTGTCGAGATCGATGGAAATGCCATAAAGTCGGACTCGGCGATGCGGCGCGCGATCGGAGAAACCAAACCGGGGACTACGGTGAACGTCAAGATCTACCGCGATGGCAAGACGATCGATGTGCCGGTGACGGTGGCTGTCTTGGATGAGAAAGCGATTGCAGCCAACGAACGACAATCCAACCAAAACATGCAACGATTGGGTTTCTCGGTCGATGCCGTTCCCGCAAAGATCGCAAAGAATTTGCAGCTTGAAGCTGGCGAAGGGGTGATCGTCACGGAAATCGCGCGGCGAGGTCGCATTCCCGGCTTGAAGGTTGGCGACGTGATCCTATCGGTTAACGGGACTGCCATCAGCAGCGTCGAAGACTTTGCCGATGCGATCGGAGAGCTTCAGCCTGGCGATGCATTATCGCTTGTGGTTCGCGACGAAAGTTCCGAGCGAATGATCACGGTACGCTGATCCGCGAATCACCAATCACTTGGAAGATTGCCCAAGCAGTTGGGCAATCTTTTCGTCGGTGGCTTGGTTCTCGATCGCGACCTGATCGAGTTTTTGGCCCTCGGGGATACCTGGGCGGGTGTGTTTGGTGATTGTCAGCCAACTGAGTTTGAGCCTATTCTGCCTAGCGGCGACCAGTTCCAACAACTTGGCTGCATTCGGGTGTTTGGGCAATCCACTCGGATCGAGCGACAATCCCCAATGCTCTGCAAGGGGCCTTGCAACGATCGCTTGGCCGGCGGCGTTTGGGTGAACCCCGTCGGAGGCGAGGGTGAAATTTGGGTCGGTTTTTCGCGCATGGGTCACCGCCGATTTCATCGCCCCGTGCACATCGAGGACCTCCCATCCGTTTGCCTTTTGTTCCAGCAGCCATCGGGTATAGGCTTCCAGGACATCATCGTACTTGGCGTAAGGCTGGCGATATTCTTCGAGTCCATCGGGGAGCAGTCGATCCTGGATTGGCAGAGCATCAAAGAAAGCTGGTGTCAAATGAATGATCTTCGCACCGGACATCTCGACTTGCGTATGCAGGCGCTGAATACCTGACTTGAACTTTGCAAAGCGTTCATCGCTAAGCGGGTAGTACATACCGCAGTTCATGCCGTAACAAGCAACCACCAAATCCGGTTTGGTTTCGGCAAGGACTCTGGCGAGGCGTTCGTGCAGATCGGGTCGGGGGAACGCGCCACCGGCATGTCCGGGTTCCGATAGACCGCTGACGGTTTCGCTTGGAAGCCCCAGATTGATGAACTCTGGGATGGGGCGATCGGGATACTCGACCCGCATGGCAGCCTCCACAATCGCGATGTAGCCTCCGGCATGCGTGATGCTATCGCCTAAGAATACGATCCGCTTGGCGGCAGGGGGTTTAGGCTCTTGGGCGATGGCCAACAAGTCCGAGCCTACCGCGATCAAGCCACAGGAAACGGTGCACAGGAGGGATCTGCGGGTGATCGATAGGAGATTTGAAAACATGTTTTGCATGGCTGTGCGAGTGATTGAAGGGAGTTTATTCGGGGAGAGTCCAAGGTTGGTCGACAGTCAACACCACAGGCTCGGCATCGGTTTGAGAGTCGATTTGCATCGCCCAAGCCTTGGCGTCCTGGGCGATGGGTGGCCAAGTGTCGTAATGCGTCGGCATGACATACTGAGGGTGGACAAATCGCGTCGCTTGCACACTATCTTCGATGCCCATGGTGAATAGATCACCGATCGGAACGATCAGTACCGACACCGGTTTGCGAGCCACCCACTGCATATCGCTAAACAGCGCCGTGTCTCCTGCATAGTAAATCCGCTTGGACTCCGTATTATTGATTGGGATATCCAGAACCCAGCCTCCGGCTGTACCTCCATAACTGCCGTCGGGAAGGCTCGATGAGTGGAGGGCTGGCACGAGTTGGAATCGACCAGCTTGGCATGCGTAGCTCCCTCCAATATTCATTCCAACGGCATTCTCTACACCATGATGTTTACCGAGCCAAGTGGCAATCTCGTAGTTGGCTAGCACCTGAGCTCCAGTCCGTTTGGCAATCGAGGCCGCATCGGCGATGTGATCAAAGTGTCCATGCGAAATCAAAATATGGGTTGGATGCATCTGCGAGGACTTGGTCTTGGCCGATGGATTCGATTCCAAAAATGGATCGATCAGCAGGTGAAATTTTTCATGGTGAATGCTCCAGGTCGAATGGCCATGCCAAGTCACCTGAATACCGGATGCTGGCTTTGATTTCGATGTATTGCTCATGGGAATCTAGGTACCGTGGGGGTTATCAATGGCTAGTGAGTCGGCAAATTGCGCGATTCGTTATTGTAGCAAGACAATTGGAGATTGAAGATCATACCAAGCTCTCTGCGATTTGGTTTAGATCGCTGATAACCGCTTTGCCATCCGATGCTTGGACCATATTACAGATTAGATCGAGTGTACGAAACTCAGGATCGACCACACCTAAACAGGACGGGTGCGCCAAAAAATCAAATACCGCTTGGTGTTCGATCGCCCATCGCAGGCTCGTTTCGACGCTGCGCAGGAACCATTCGAGCTTCCACCTCCCGGTCCTAAACGCTCCGATGTCACTGATTGGACTCATCGGGATCTCGATCAAACCATCAGGATAAAAAAACGGTTGGGCTTGCGATTGGGCTTCGGCGATTTGATCCAGCATCCCCTGCGTTGGCTCTTGCATCGGTTGCGTGTTTGGATGGGCCGGATACAGACTGCTGATCCATCGGTAGCCGAGATCCTTGAGCAATCCTCGAACTTCGGGATGGTTTTTGAGTCCTTCGGCAAATCCCCCTGGTGTTCGGAACCCTTGGGGGGAGACACCGAGTCGGCTGCGCATGGCTTTGGTTGTCAGTTCGATGTTCTCTCGTATCAGGTCCAAAACGGGACGCTCAGCCAAAAGCCATGGCGATCGCTGAAATCGAAACTGCAAATCCTCTCTGTGGGTCGCTTGGACGTTGATATGATCATATGTGTGATTGCCGATGGGATGGCCTAGCTCGGCGATCTGCTTGAGCCAACCCACATCGGCCTGCTCCAACACCCTTCCGACGGCAAAGTAGTGGATGGTTCCTCCGAGTTGATGGACTCTTTCGGCAGCCTCCAGTGCGTAGCGCTTGGTGGGCTCATCGAGATTCCCTTTTTCGTAGTCCCAGTGGGTGGTCTCCCACGTTGGAAAGTTGCGGCTCATCTCCAGATCCAGCGTGATGGCAACGCGTGCAGGACCGCGATGGAACGTGTTGCTAACAGCAGATCCGCTGCCGAGTGAGGCGCTCCAAAGTGATCCGCAGAAGGCCGCTGTATTTCGCAACCATTCCCGTCTTGTGATCGTAATCATGGGGTATCCTTCTTGCTCGAACGGACTTGTACCCAGGACACCTGAGTGATCAACTGATTCAGAGCAGCGTAGGAAATCGATGCGTTGACCGCAAAGCGCGGAGAAGTGTTCGATGGGAATGTCGCTAGCGATGCATCGGCGACCAGGAAGACGTTAAAGTCTTTCGACAGGTTCTCATAGCCTGCGGTGGTTCGGCAATAGCACATATCGGTCGCGTAACCGACCAGGAGCACATGACGAATCCCCTGTTGCTTGAGAAAGTCTCGCAGAGGCCCGTACCCCTCTTCGTCGTAGATGACAACATCAGAGGGTTCCACATCGATCGCCGTGCTGACGGGGATGGGCAAGGACCAAAAACCAGCACCGTTGTACTGATCCGAGGCGTCTAAGCCGGGGAACTGCCGGAAGTAATCTCCGACCGGATGTGCAGAGCCAAGCTTCAGTTCGCTCACGAGCGGTTTGCCGCGGTAGTCGAAAGCGGCCAGTTTCTCGCGGAGTTGTTTGGTTCCTTCGATACGCTCCTGATCCGTGGGCATCTTACGAAACGAGCGATAGACCAGGGTTCGAATCGGGTCAGGTTTACCCGGCAAGCTATACATCACCAGCGGCACGACACCTCGAAGCCGTTTGATGAAAGGGTTAATCACCTCCGTGCTATGCCTAGCGGCTAATGCATTTTTTTCAGGAGTGCAAAAATCGGCCACGCCATTCGGCTCGGGAGTTTTCCAACCCCACGAATCATCGATGGCCCACGGGTGAACCATGATGACGGCTGTTTGGGACGCCTTGAGATGATTGGGCATTTCGATGATACCCCGAGCGTTGTAGCTGAATCGCCAAGCTCGAACGTCGAGGTCCGCATCTTGGTCGTCGACAATTGCCGGAGCCTCAAAATGGCTCTGCTCGATGATCGGCTCGAAAAATTCGGGATAATCGGCCAAGATCCGTCGTGGTGATTGGATCGGAGTCAATCGATTCGCATAGAGCCGGTTCCCGGTAGAGTCCTGTGCATCTGCAAGGGGGATTGCGATCTCCAGGAGTATCGCTGCAACAATCATTGAACGTAAGAGATCAACAAACATGGCTATCGGTCGGATTGAAGGTATTCGAACAGATCCCTAAGATCCTGTGGTGAGAGCTTGCGATACAGATCCTCTGGCATCAGCGAGGTATCGGATGCCTTCATCTGATCGATCTCATCGAGCGAAATTTCGATCGGCTCACCCCTCTGCGGCTGGAGGGTTAGTTTGCCGTTTGCATTGTCTCTGACTAGACCGGTCAGGACTCGATCGTCTTTGGTGCGGATGGCCATCGATAAATATTCGCGTCGTATAACACTGCTTGGATCGACGATCGAGACGAGCATAAACTCACGATCCTTGCGATTGGCGCTGGTCAGGTCGGGGCCGATTTCCTGGCCTTGACCGTAGAGTTTGTGACACGTGGCGCAGTGTTCCTGAAAAAGCACCCGGCCTTTTGCTTGATCTCCCGAGCCTGCTCGAAGATCGTTGGTCAGGCGGCGGACTTCGGCGAGCTTTTCCTCGGGAGTTGACCCTTTGAGCCTCCCCCAGTGTTTCGTTAACAGCGCATCGATTTTCGGGTCTTGAAGGTCGGCTAGGCTACGGATGCGATCGATCGGTATCGATTCCGCGGCAAGTCGCCCCGTATCGATTTGATCTAAAAGTATCTGGGCGCTTGTGCGACGCGAAAGGAGGATATCGACAAGCCCTTCGCGGAGCTTGGAGGATCGACTGGCGATGAAGTACTCGACTAGAGCCTTCGTCAACTCGGCTTGGTCGACTTTGGCGAGCAGATCCGCAGCACGGAGGGCCACCGATTCGCTTTTCGTTTCGGCCAGGATGGAAGCGACACGTTTCGTATCGCCTTTGTTGGGATTGATGGCCAAGGCATCGAGGTACCCGACGATGGCAGGGTCGCTTGAATCGAGTTTTCCGAGGGCTTGGTTGCAAAGAGCGATCGCCAAAGGATCTTCCATGCGGATCCCCGTACGAAGCAGCGCCGGATTCGTCGGGTTGGCTTGCAGGTCCTGATGGAGCCATTGCTCAAGCGATGCGATGGGATCGGCATTTTTCAAACTCTTGTTCGAATCGCTCGGCGAGGATGTTTGTGACGATCTGGATTGCAATCCTTCGTCGACGAAACTCCATAGTTTGATTCTATCCTCTGAGCTTGGGCATGCCGATAGAAGTCGGATAAGAGAGTTGTTGGCCAAGGAATCGCGATTGAGCGAAGAAGGCTCGGCGGCAAATCGACGGACCAGCAGACCAAGGAGTTTATCGCGGCCGAGTTGAGATTTCCAAAGGGTGGGGCGAACGAATCTTTTGAGAACCTCTTCGTTGCCCTCGATGCAATGGCGTTCGATAGCCCACCACCAGAGCAGCGGCATGAAAGGGTCATCCAAATCGATGCTGCGATTGATGTTAGCATTGATGATGGGCATAGCCATCGCAGCGGGCAACCGCTTGGCCGTACAAGCCAATTGCTGTCTGACGTGTAGATCTGTTTCGGTTTCGGCAAGTGCATCCAGTTCGTGTGCGAGCTGAATGGATGGGGGGGCTCGATTAAGTGTTTGCTGATCACCGATCCAGCGAACGCTCCAGCGACGAATCGCACTGTGAGGGCTAGCAAGGAGTCTGCTCCAATCCCCTTCGGAGATTTCGGCAAGGCATGACCAAGTCCAGAAAGCCTCGAGAGCTTGGTGAGGGTCAGTATTCGTTAGGGCGGTGTCTCTCAATCGATCCAGGATTTCCGTTGGGGGATGAAGGATCTGCGGCGTGTGCATGTTTGCGTAGCGGCGGACCAGCTCTTGACGAGCGCGCCGCGCGTGCCACTGATCGTTCGAGTTCAGACGCTCCAAGAGCGACTGATCATCAAGTTCAGAAATGTCGAACGGTTGTATGGTTGTTGGGCCATCGATCGAAGTGATACGGAAGATTCGGCCGTTGGATCGATCCCATTGAGCATCGGGATCCGGGTGTGCCATTCGAGCGTCATGCCAATCGGCGATGTAAATGGCGCCATCGGGTCCGCAGGCTAGGTCCGATGGGGCGAACCAAGGATCTTTCGACTGCAGCAGTTTTCCGCCGTGGACGGTTGCAAAAGTAGAGCCTTGAGGGTTGATCGAATGCCACCAAGCTCCATGTCCCAGCAAGTCGGCTGCCAGATATTTTCCCCGATACTCAGGACCGAGCCTTTCGGATTGATAGACAATTCCGCCGACGGTCACATGCCCACCGGTGAAGTTGGTATGAGGTGCGTGTTGGAAGTAGCCAAACGCATATGGGTTGTGCAGGGCCCCATGTTTGGCGAAGGATTTCACATAGTAGGCACCTTGGACTCCATGCAGCAGGACGTAACCGCCGTAGTTGGTGCTGTAGAGTAGCTGTCCAGTGGAATCGAAATCCAGGCCCCAGGAGTTGCCACCCCCTTCGCAGAATAATTCGAAGGCCTGAGTATTTGGATGGTATCGCCAGACCCCTTGCTGGAACTCGATTCCGCGAATATTCGACGTTACCGTACTACCTTGGCATCCGTAGAGCCAGCCATCGGGCCCGAAGCATAGTGAGTTTGCGACGCTATGGGCGTCTTGCATGCCAAAGCCTTCTAGCAAAACAAGAGGATCTCTATCAGGCCGGTCGTCTTGATCCTGGTCAGGGTAGAACAGCAAGTAAGGGACATTCAGGACGAAGACTCCGGAGTGACCGAAGGCGAATCCAGAGGCAAGGTTTAGGCCTTCGATAAAGTCATGCGAATGGTCCATCCTACCGTCGGCGTTGGTATCGGTCAGAATCGTCAGTCGATCCGAGCCTCGGGGTCCGTGGGGTGGCGGCGGAGGGACTTTGTCGTACAGAGTGCGGGAGTAGCGATCGACCTGTTTGCGTTCGAGTCCCTCGGGGTTCGGGTACTGCATGTATTGCATCACCCAGAGTCGGCCGCGATGATCCCAATCGATAGCAACCGGTTGGCGCACGAGAGGTTCCGAGGCGACCAGGTCGACTCGAAGCCCTGCTGGTACTTGGAGTTGCCTGAGAGACTCCTCGGGCGAGAGACCTTGGGCGACGGCCGGATCGGCCAGTGCCAACGAAGCGCAGCAGAACGCTGTGATTCGCAGATAGGTTATTGTGAGATGGATACAGGACGGGGGCATCTCAGGCAGGAATAAAACACTGGCGTTAATCGTTGGGGGGTTTTGTATTCGTTAGAGAGTTTACTCGATTGAGTCGTGGTCTGCCGGGTACGATCGGGGGGGTAGTGCTAGCAAAGCCCGATAAATCTTTTGGTTCAATTTTGACGGTCGTAAGGAGAAAAATATCGATTCGTCGAACGTTTGCTGCGAGTCGTGCCGATAAAACCGGGGGTAATAGGTATTCCTGCCGTTCCAATTGATGGGGCGGTGACGGACAAACCGGTGGCAAACGCACTGGAGTGAATTCGATGAGGCTGCTCAAAGGTTGGAAACTTACTTTGATGGCGAGCATGGCCCTAGCAGGGTCAAGCGGGCATGCATGGGCACAGAAGCCCGGGAGTTGGGGGTCTATGAAGCCCTCGGGTTCCAGCAATGCGCAAGCGGCCCCGATAGCTATGCCGCAACCCATAGCAAGGGTTGCTTATCAGGAACCGATCGCACAAGAGGTCCCGATGCCTTCGGGCTTTCCGATCAGCGAAGGAGTCCCGATGGGATCTGGAGTTGCTCCGGAAGTTCCGATCGAGGGTATCCCTGTTGAAGGAATGCCTATGATGGGTCCAGAAGGATGTCCTCCTGGAATGATGATGGGACCGGGTATGATGGGA
>JBJTAQ010001050.1:0-6538 GCA_046090945.1 Pirellula sp. | reverse complement strand
GATCCCCAGATCGCCAAGTCTTCGGCTGATGAATTGGCTGTTCGTATCGAGTCGCTGACCGCTAGTGAGTTCATCGCCAACGGAAATGACTTCCGCTTTGACGTCTGCTTTGGTTACAAGATCGACTGAAGGACTCATAGTATTTCGTGGGTGCTTGTTTTAATGGAAACTGCTCAGGTCGCAAAGATGTTCGTTGGCAATCGCTTGTGGACAACTCCACACCAGGAAGAAGAGAGCTTCGCGTGCCCACCTCGCTGCATCCGAGTGCACCAAAAAGCCCGCCCCTTTCTCAATCGCCAAGGCAGCTTGGCTGGTACGAAGCACTAGGTCATTGGCATCTTTGCGAATAGTCGCCAATTCGGGTGTTGATTTATTAGTCTCGGAAGCTGCGATCATGCGATCAAAAAGCTTCCGCCAGCGTTCGGTGAATCGCATCTCAGAGTCGATGATCGTTGGGATGCGACCGCTCCGGGAATGAATTTTGTCAATAACACATGCAGCTAAACCCAAGGCCAGTGCGGTGGTTTGAAGCCCCCCAGCACCGGATGATTGAGAGATACTCATCACCTGGGTGCTCGGCCCATGGAGCACGTGGGATTGGGATAACTGGGCATTCCTCAGGTGGACTTCACAGGTGTTGCTTTCCGAGAGGGCCAAAAGTTCCATTTGGTTTCCTGGCTGCACAGAAGCCTGATCCATAGGGAGGTAGAAAAGGTACTGCTGTGCGAAGTCTTCGGAGTCGCAAGCTGCGATCACGAGGGCTTGAGAGTTGCTTGCGGCAGTGACCCAAGGGACCGTTCCGCTAACGGTCCAACCGGTTGGAGTCGGCGTTGCCAGCACGACAGGCTTCTCCAGGTATTGGCGACTTGTTGTCAGGTGACTAATACCTACCGAAATCCAGCGTGATGCACCCGAGTGCTTGTTTAAGTAGCTTTCCGAGAGGGGATTTTTAGAGGTGGCGATCCGACGCAATGCAGCTTGGCGCTGGGTCAAGACAAAGGCATCGGTTAACGACTTGTAAGCCACCGCGCAGTAGAAGACTAAGTGGTCGGCGGCGTTGGGAATGACCGATTGCTCGTAAACGACCAGAGGTTCGAGCCATTTGCATCGCTCGGAGATACTTGTGCCACTAAAAGAGACGCCCTCGATTAGCCGGCGCAATTCTGGCTGTCTGGAAATCACCTGGTCAATTAGTCGCACTGGATCGTCGCACTGGATCTGAGGGAGATTTTTTCTGAATGTCGGTCATAATGTAAAATCGTCGGAGCGCCACCTAGTTGGAATGGCCCGGGAAGCATTGTACAGACCAAGCGAGTTTCCATCGAGGATGGAATAGTCAGGAGCGATAGTGAACATACTGGGGCATGGCAATAACGATTCGGCTTCGATGGGTGGACCAGTTGCCGATGGTCCGGAGCTGGTTTACCAAAAATGTCTGGCTATTGCTGGGAATTTGTGGTGGGGTTGGCATCCCGAAGTGATCCATTTGTTTCGGGACATCGATCCGGTGCGTTGGCGTGAGTTGGATCACAATCCGATCGCGTTGCTCAGAGAGTTCACCCCTGAGACGTTGGCCTATCGGGCCAGCGAGCGAGTCCTGCACAGCCGAATCAATTACGCCTATCGCCGTCTGAACGAGTATTTGCACAGCACTAGCACATGGGCTCACACCCATGCGGGGGTATTAGGAAGCAAGCCGGTTGCTTATTTTTCGGCTGAATTCGGCTTGCATGAATCCTTGCCCATTTACTCGGGTGGTTTGGGGGTGCTTTCAGGGGATCACATCAAGAGTGCCAGTGGACTTGGGATTCCTTTGGTTGGCATTGGATTGTTTTACAACCACGGGTACTTCAAGCAACGGTTATCCGATGACGGCTATCAATCCGAGGAGTACATCGAGCATGATGTAGAGAATTTACCTCTGACGCCAGCCAGGACTGCATCGGGTAGTCCGTTCATCGTGAGGCTTGAGACACGTTCTGGCGAGTTGTTTGCCAAGGTCTGGAGGGTTGCTGTTGGACGAGTGACTTTGTTCCTGCTCGATAGCAATTTCGAAGGGAATCGACCTGAGGACCGAGAGCTGACGAGTCGGTTGTATGGTGGTGACGAGCGTACTCGCATACGCCAGGAGTTGCTTATCGGGATTGGCGGGATTCGGACCTTGCAAGCCATGGGGATCAGCCCTGGTGCTTACCATTTGAACGAGGGCCACAGCGCATTTGCGACGTTGGAGGCTATTCGATTGCGAATGCAGGAAGATGGTTTGAGTTTCGAAGACGCCCAGCGCGAGGTTGCCAACGCGACGGTCTTTACCACCCATACGCCTGTGCCCGCGGGTCATGATCGTTTTCATCCCGATTTAATCGAAGAGCACCTTGGGCCTCTTCGTGATAGCTTGCACATTTCGCACGAGCACCTGATGAGCCTAGGGAGAGAAAACCCTGCCGATCATCATGAACCGTTCTGCATGACCGTTCTAGGGTTGAAGTTATCCCGGCGGGCAAATGCCGTGAGTCAATTGCACGGACACATTTCACGTCGCATGTGGCGATCGCTCTGGCCCAATCGCGAGGAGAATGCGATCCCCATTGGACACATCACCAACGGCGTGCACGTCCAGAGTTGGCTTGCCGAGCAGATGCTGCAACTTTACGACCGCCACTTTCCAGCCCATTGGACCAATCACATGGGTGAGCCTGGGGTATGGCAAGCGATCCATCAGGTCGATCCGGGTGAGTTGTGGGAGACACACAACGCGCTGAAGAACATGCTGCTGTCGTTTGTACGTCGACGATTGGTCAAACAGATGGTGCAGAGGAATGAGAGTCAAGAGGCCTTGGATTTGGCGACCCGTATCGGCAACCCCTCGGCATTGACGATCGGCTTTGCAAGACGTTTCGCAACTTACAAACGGGCCAATATGATCTTCAAGGATTTGGACCGTGTCGCCGCCTTGGTCAACGATCCGGCACGGCCTGTGCAGTTTCTCTTTGCGGGCAAGGCCCATCCGAAGGACGAACCCGGCAAACGATTCATCCGTGAGATCGCGAATCTTAGGGGGGATTCGCGGTTCGCGGGCAAGGTGATTTTCATCGAGGATTACGACATCAATGTTTGTCGGCATCTGATCCAGGGTGTCGATGTTTGGCTCAACAATCCAAGGCGGCCGCTGGAGGCATCCGGGACCAGCGGACAAAAAGTCATACTCAACGGCGGACTGAACCTGAGTATCCTGGACGGCTGGTGGGCCGAGGCGTTTGATGGATCTAACGGTTTTGCGATTGGCAAAGGGACCAGCCACGTCGACGATCGGATCACCGACGAAAGAGACGCCCTGAATCTTTACGAAGCCTTGGAAAACCAGGTGCTCCCGTTGTACTTTGAGCGAGACCAGGACGGATTACCGGGCGGTTGGATCCAGAGGATGCGCAACAGCATCAGCACCTTGGCATGGCGTTTTAGCAGCCATCGCATGGTCATGGATTACGCACGCATGGCCTACGTGCCAGCCTCTGGGGGGCTGAGCTCATCGATGGGTTAGTTCGAAGAATCGCTACAAATATTCCTGCCCAACCCCCACTTTTTGGGGGTTGGTTTTTTGATTTTTATAGACTTGCTCTGGGCAAAGCCCCTCGGATTGGATTTATACTCTTGAGGGATCGGATTTAGCGACGATCCACCAAAACCGGCGGCAGAGGCAGCATTTTTATATTCCCAATACCTCGGTCTGCCCCAATTCCGAGTTCTTTTTTAAGGTCTGGTTTAGCATGTTCAAGAGAAATCGACGACCCTCGCGACGTTCGTACCGTTTTGAGCGATTGGAATTGCGAACGATGTTGGCAAGCGATGTTGTTTGGAACAACATCAACTGGGATTCCTTGCCCGGTACAGGGCCCTCGATGAAGCAATTCGACTCGTACTATTCGGTAGAACGCGATCGGATTGGTTTGAATATTGCTACCAACAAGTTGGTGATAGGACTGAATCAAGCGTCGGTGGATTTACCTAATACGCTTTCTGGGGATTTTGGACTTGGGGGGCGAGCCAGAGTTTACGAGTCGAGCCAGCCGATCACTCCGGAGCTCGTGGCAAGCATAGGCCGCATTCCTGGTGTAGCTTACACCGCCCCTGTTTTCATCGCCACATCCACGGGCACTGAACTGACGGTGCTGGACGAGTTTATCGTCGACTTGAAGGCCGGCGCATCGGCGCAGGACTTCTTCTCGGCGCTGCCTGAGGTGGCAAGCTATCGACCGGTTGAAGGAACGACGGATCAGTTTGTCGGGCGATTTGCATCCATGACCGGACGGCCAGCGATCGATCGTGCGAATCTCCTCAACGAGAGTCAGTTTGTTGAATGGGTGGAACCCAACTTTTATCAAAACTGGCAGCGGTTCATGATTCCTAATGATCCGAGATTTGGCAATCAGTGGCATTTGGATAACACCGGACAGTCCGGAGGACTAGCCGATGCAGACGTCGATATGCCGGAAGCTTGGGATATCAATCCGGGTGGAGCTCCGACAACCATCGTCGCGGTGATCGATGATGGCGTTCAGTCCAACCATCCCGATTTGGATGTGTGGACAAATCCAGGTGAGACGGCTGGAAATGGCATTGACGACGACGGTAACGGTTGGATCGATGACATTCATGGCTGGAACTTTGTGTTCGGAACGAATCAATCCGAGCCTCAAGGCACCGACGCGCACGGGACTTCCGTTGCTGGGGTGGCAGCCGCACGTGGGGACAACAGCTTGGGGGTTGCTGGTGCAGCTTATCGCTCCCAAGTCATCTCGATCAAGATGTTCGATGGCACCAACGTAGCGAGCAATGCGAACATCGCCGCTGCCCTTCGGTACGCCGCAGGTATCACATCCGACGGCACCGGTACCTGGAACAGTGGCGACTTGGTCAACAACTCATGGGGTGGCGGTGCATCTTCGGCGACCATCAACAACGCCTTGGTGGATGGCACTACCAACGGTCGCAACGGAATCGGTGTTACTTATTTGTTTGCCTCGGGGAATAGTGGGGCAGCTACGGTCAGTCAGCCAGCGGCTAGGTCAGCATTCACACCCGGCGTGATCGCTGTGGGGGCGACTACCAATCAGGGAGTCAGGTCCAGCTACAGCCAATATGGCAATCCTTTGGACCTCGTTGCTCCGAGCAATGGCGGCACGTTAGCCATCGATACGACCGACCGTACGGGAGCCGATGGCTATGCAAGTGGCGACTACACGGGAACGGGAGGATCAGGCTTTGGTGGAACATCCTCCGCGACCCCGTTGGCTTCCGGCATCGCAGCTTTGGCGATAGCCCAAGCCGATGTGGTGGGCGTTACGATTCGGCCAGCGGAGATGCGAGCATTGATGCGTAATAACACCGACCTGATTGGCGGAGTTAGCTACGACATTAACACTGGAAAACACATCCAATACGGTTATGGTCGAATCAATGCTCAGACGCTTTTGAGCGGTATCGGGAATGCGGAGATCTCGGTGGTCAATACTACTCAGGACCTCCCATCGGGTTCTGTTGTCGACATGGGATCGGTTCTCAGCGGCCAATTCGTTGAGATGGATCTTAGGATTAGAAACCAAGGCACGCAGGATCTACGCATTCCGACGATCGATGTGCCTGCCCCCTTTTCCATTGTGAATTTCACACCGGCGAGTCTGGCCGTAGGCGAATCAGTAGTGATACGCGTGCGGTTCAGTCCGACGTTGCCCGGGACGATCGCCGAGGACATGATCATCAACAATAACGACACCGACGAGTCGGCGTTTCGAATTCGATTGACAGGGGTCTCTGTCCCTGCCCGTATTTCCGGCTCGGTCTTCGAAGACTTCGACAATAGCGCGACCTACGACGCTTTCGAGCGGGGTGTCAGCGGCGGTTTTGTCTATCTGGATACCAACAACAACGGGAATTTCGATGCTGGGGAAAGCCAGGCGACGATCGATGCAACTGGTTACTTTGCCTATGTCGCACTAGCCGATGGAACTTACAATGTTCGCGTCAGCTTGCCAGGTTGGTCCAGAACCACTCCAAATCCCTCTTATACAGTAACCCTCAACGGTCCAAGTGACTATTCGATGGGCAATGATTTTGGGTTCGGTAAGAACAATCGGTTCTATTCCCTCGTATTCTAAGACTTTAACGCAGACGGGGTTCTTAATGGACTTGATTTTCCTGCACCGAACTTTGTGGTTAGTGGAGGGCAAAATACGACAACCTATTCCAACAACATCCCAGTACCGATCAATGATTTTGCGATATCGAATTCTCTGATCGATGTCCCAACACCCGGATCGACCATCCAAGATATCAATACATTAATCAATCTCACGCATACTTTCGACGCAGATTTGGCGATCTCGTTAATTGCTCCGGACGGAACACGAATATTGCTATCTGGGAACTGGGGTTTAGATGGTGACAATTACTCGAATACGATCTTCGACGACTCTGCATCCACACCAATCTCTGCGGGTTCTCCTCCATTTAGAGGGGCGTTTCAACCAGATCAGCCACT
>JBJTAQ010001049.1:0-6004 GCA_046090945.1 Pirellula sp. | reverse complement strand
GGACGATAATTCTCTAAATCGTATCCGCGCGATGCAGCTTCATCGGTAGCATCCACGGCGTGTACTTCTTCATCCTCTTGAGATTCATCTCCAGGCTGCGGCTCGATATTCGGCAATGCCGACTTCATCAATCCTGCGAAGAATTCTTTCTCGAATGATTGCTTAGGCTTAGCCGTTGGCAAAATAACAGGTTCGGGTGCCAAGGCGGGTTTGGGTATGAGGTCGATGAAGCCTGCCGTCCAGAGCGTGACGAGCATCTGGTTGAGTTCCTTTTGGCCTTTGGCTAGATCGGCAGGGGCCAGCAGTCGCCGACCGACCAAATCTAGTAGAGGCTGGACCTGTGGGTCTTCAATGAGCATTGTAGCCAGCAGTCTCCAATGAAGAGGCCCACGGCTTGAAAGATTCGCATCGGGTGCGATCGCTAGTTTTTGGAATTGCTCTTTGGTCCAATAGGTCTCCCCTTGCCGTCTCGTCGGCATTTTCTTCTTGAGCTGCTTTTTCGCTTTGATAAGATTCGGATCCTTGGTGTCCTCCGGAATCTGATCATACTGCAACTTCCAACGGTAATACTTGACGTCGTCTTCGTGAGCGATCGCGTAGACGAAACCTTCGCGATCGTACTGCGGTCGACCTGCGCGCCCGAAGATCTGCTGCGCCGAAGCCGAATCGATGAGTTTCTTTTTGCCAAATGGACCTTTCACCAAACTCGGCAAAATGACGCTTCGAGCTGGTAGATTGATCCCAGCCGATAGAGTCTCTGTGCAAACACAGACACTCAGTAATTTCTCCTGAAATAACTGTTCGACCAATCGACGGTATTTCGGCATAATCCCAGCATGATGGATCCCTACACCTCGGATCAGTATCTGCTTGATCTTGGGCCCGGCTCCCTCTCCAAGCGGGATTCCTTCGAGCCGCTTGGTAATGATCGCCTGGCGCTCTTTATCGATCAACCGCCGCCCTTTGAGCAATTCAGCAACTTGCCAGCACTGGTCCCGATTAAAGCAAAAGACAAGTCCGGGAGTTCGCCGGCGGGTATCATCACCCTCTGCGATTTTCTCAAGCTGCTCGTCCAAGTATAGATCCTCGACCCATTCGAATTGCAGCGGAACCTTTCTCTCGGTACCTTGTACCAACTCTAGATTCCGTCCATGGGCGCGGCGCATCCACGAGCAGAATTCGACGCTGTTGCCAATCGTGGCAGATAAGAGCATCAAACGCACATGTTTGGGCAGGAGCCCAATGCTCAACTCCCAAACGATCCCACGTTCCGGGTCATTGAAGCTATGGAATTCATCCATAATCACAGAGTCGACCCCTTCGACCCAAGCTTGATCGTGCTGCAATAGGCGGTTTAGGAGTATCTCAGCGACGACGACGAGCACTGGTGCGTTTGGATTGACTTTCCTGTTTCCTGTGACCAAGCCAATCGAACTGGCCGGATATCCCCAACCGACTGCTGAAGCTTGGAGTTCCTGCAGCTTTTGGTCGGTTAAAGCGATCAATGGTGTGGTATAGTAGCATTTGCGGCCGGTCCGGAGCGCTTCATAGATCGCACCTTCCGCAATCAGCGTTTTGCCTGTTCCCGTCGGTGCACAGACCAAGACTCCTTGATCGGAGGAGAACCAAGCGATCAACGCGTCTTCTTGGACTGGATAAGGTACATAGGGCAATCGCTCGAAGTATTCGGATACAATGGTGTCGCGATCGCTAGGGGCTTGGGAACTCATGCCCTGCATCGTAGCACAAAACACCCTCTGGCAGGAGTCCTAGTGAATCTCGTGGAGGCAATCGGCCCGGGTCAAAAAAATGAACGAAAAAAGCTTGAAACTACTGCTTGCTGCCCTCCTGATTTGCCTTGCTTGCTACCTCAATTCGGCCCGCTATCGGCCGGCCCGGGATGTGGCTCACGCGATGCAATTGATCCAGGAATCCTATGTGGAACCCGTATCGCAAGCGGAATTGAAGAACGCGGCTCTCTCCGGACTCCTCGAGTCCCTGGACCCGAACTCTTCCTATGTCTCAGAGGAGACCTTAGGTCGCTTTAACTCGGTCTTCGAACAGCGCTTTGCCGGCTTAGGCGTACAGGTCGAAGGCCCCCCGACCAAACCCGCAATCACAGTCATCACCACGCTTTACAATTCTCCAGCATTTCGGGCCGGTCTGTTGCCCGGCGACGTGATCGTCGAGATCGATGGGGTCGATGTTCGAGGCTTGGAAACATCCGCTGTATCTAAAAAGATCTCCGGAGAGGTGGGGACGCAAGTTCAATTGGGAATCGAACGCTTGGGCGAAAAACTCAACATCCTCGCCACACGTGAAATGATCGAAGTCGAGAGTGTCACTGGCGATCGCCGCAATCCCGATGGCACTTGGGATTTCCAACTCCAAAACCATCCGCGGATCGCTTACATTCACACCAATATCTTCGGCGAGAAAACCGCAGGCGAGATCCAAAAGGCGATCGAGGGGGTTCAAGATCGGGTCGATGCCATGATCCTGGACCTGCGAGATAATGGCGGAGGATTGCTAAAAGCAGCGGTCGATGTCTGCGATATGTTCCTAGAGGATGGAAGTATCGTTGCAACGCAAGGCCGAGGTCCAAGCTCTAGCGAGTCGGTCGATGCAAAACCTGGAACGATCGTTCCGATGAATCTACCGATCGCTGTGCTCATCAATCAAAACTCTGCCAGTGCTAGCGAGGTCGTCGCAGCTTGCCTCAAGGACCGGAACCGCGCAACCATTGTTGGTCACAGGTCGTACGGCAAAGGAAGCGTGCAGAGTGTAGTACCGCTCGAAGGAGGCCGTGCGGCGATTCGCTTGACAACCGCATACTACTATCCACCAAGCGGCCGACGGATCCACAAGCGGCCCAGGGATTCCGATGCCGATGAATGGGGTGTGATCCCAAGCCGCAACGCCGAAGTGAGCCTCTCCGAGGAACAACTGAAGCGCGCTACCGAACGCATGCGCAGAAGGAGCGATCCGCTCAGGAACGGAAGCCAACTCGATCACCCTCTATCCAACCCGGATGATCCTGATGACCAGCAGCTTGCTCAAGATCTGCAGCTTGTCCGAGCAATCGAGTTACTTGAAGCTCAAATCCGATCCCCCTGAGCAATCCTCCTGCAGTTGCTTATTGGTCAGCAGTCTGCCCTGGACTCGAACCGTTGCTCGATGGTGGGTCAGGAAACATTGCGCTCTCAGCCCCCTTGGCACTGATCGACTTGCCACTTCGTAACGCTTCGATTCGGCTGGCGGGTGATCTGTTGATGGCTCGCGGAACTTGTGTAGGTTGAGCGAAGACTTTTTGGAAACTACCCAGTTTTTGACTCCTGGAATCGATCACCTCGGTGGTCACTTGAGATCGCTTGATCTCAGGTGTTGTATCAACTGCAGAGGCTGCTCCCGGATATCCAGTTGTTTGTTGAAAGTGGCGTTGAAAGGAAGGGGGAACTTCGATGGTTTGCGTCTTGGAGTGGATCTCTTTAAGTTTTTCTGGCGAGGCGGACTCTGGTTTGGGGGACTCGACGTAACTAGCTCGTTGAACGCCGGTCTGTGGATTCGCATTTGGAGCGACTGTCGTCTTGTCGCTCGGAGAAGCAGTCGACCTGCGCGTCTTTGATTCGACGCCTGGTAATAGTTTGATCGTTGGATCCGAGAGGGTCGTCCCTCCCTTGCGGCCCTCGAAACGAGCGATCAGACTCAGTTTCATCGTGGGTCCTTTGACATCCCCCCAAGGAATCCAAATGCTGTAGGCCGGGCCAATCGAGGTCTTGCTCATGTGCTTCGCAAAATCATCGGCCTCGATCACATACTTGCGAAGCGGTTTTTGATTCTCCGGGTCTTGGTCGTCGGCATCAAAAACGAACACTACCATTTTGCCGTCGACTTCGATCGGGTCATTCTGATCTTTTTGATAAAAAAAGACCCGTCCGCCGAACCCCCGTACACCCGGTTGGTTGGGTTGTCGCAGGACGGTATCGGTCCAGATCGCAAGGATGCGATCGGGGACTATTGGCTTATCTTCATCGCCCCAAGTCCAATTCGCAGGAGTCTTCTTGGGCGCGAACTGACAACCGATCGGCAACGCCGTCGCGACTAGGAGCACGAGCAGACTCCTCATCGTTGAGTTTGACCGTTGTCGAAACATCAAAGCTTCCATGGATTCGTGTGGATTAAAGTCGACGGTTGGGATATCGATCGGCGGATCGAGGGCTGATTTATTGCGGATTGGATTTCAGTGTCCGAGGTAATCGCAAAAGACCTGCTGAGGATCTGGGAGGTTGAGTTTGGTTGCTAGGCGACTGATCAATGACCTGTGGGGCTTGGGGTGGGTTGCCGATAACCACGGGGGCGACGTTTAGATTTCTGGGAGGTTGAATTTGCGCATGTTCGGGCTGAATTGCCGGTTGTAGGATACTGCTCGGGTTTGAGTATGGTTGCAAGGCACCTCGCGGGTCGAGATCCGGATAGATCACAGGCACCGATTCATCTTGATCGTCCCACTCCTGCATCATCCCGGTTTTCGGGAACACATCACCGTGCATCGCAAAGACATCTGCTTCGCACCAACTCATTCTGGCAAACTCTGCCTGCTTAAGCCGTTCCATATCCCCTGGATTTCGAACGATATGAGGTGTCATGATGATCAGCAATTCGGTCCGATTTTCGTCAAAGTAATCGTACCTAAAGAGATATTTCAATAGCGGGATGTCGCCCAGCCAGGGGACTTGGCGATGACGGGTTCTTGTCGTCCGGGAAATGAGCCCTCCGAGGATGATCGTCTCGCCATCTGCTGCACTTACTGTCGCTTGTGCTGTAACCGTATCGATCCGAGGAGACCGGATGACGTTCCCGTCTTGGGATATAAAAATGGGAATCCCTTCGGCCTCTGGACCAAGCTTGGATTTCTCCGCATCAATTTCCATCACGACATTTCCCTCAGGGCTGATTCGAGGTGTTACGCCGATGATGAGACCAACGTTTTCGAGAACAAGTTGATTCTGCAATCCGAACTGCGTCACGGCGGTTGCCGAGACCCTAGGGACTCTCTGGCCGACCTGAATAAAAGCCTGTTGGTTATCGAGCGTAAGAACTTGGGGCCTGGAAAGAATCTCTAGCCTTCGCGTCTCCTGAAGCGCTCGAAGTAGAAAGCTGATGTTCTCGCTGCTAGCGGATAACACCAAGCCTCCGAAGCCTAACTCATCGTTACTGCGTCCGACGGCGAAGTTCGATAGTCCCTGGCCGCCGACAAGCGATGATCGCTGGAGTGCCTTGGATGATCCGCTATTGCCCAACGGCTCGGTATTGTTGAAATTGAATCCGGGGTTATTCGTCGCGGCCACAATATCTTGGCTGGTTGCAGTCACTACCCCTGCAGGGGTAGAAGTGGTTGTCGTGGCGGTGGTTGTCACAAGATTCCCTAGAAGGCTTCGATCAAAGAGGACCGAATCCTGGATACCCATCTCGACACCGAATTCGTCGGTATTACCGAGCAATATCTCAGCGATCATAACTTGGATCATCACCTGGGGCGGTTGCTCGTCGAGGGTCTGGATCAACTGAGCGATCTCATCGTAGTACCTTGGGGTTGCGCTCAAAATCAATTTGTTCTGGACCGGCTCGGGGACCACAACGACCTCGCGTTCGAGCTGATCGAAGGGGTTGTTGGCGCCAGGTGCTGCGAGTTCGACAATTCGTTTGCTTTGCAGAAATTGATTGATCGCGGTAGCGACGTCGATCGCCGGAGAGTTTTTCAATTGATAGACCGTACTTTTCCGCTTCGACGCCTCCCCTTCATCGAGCCGCAGCACAAGCGCCTCGACGATCTTCAAGTCCCCTTCGGATCCGATGGCGATGATGTTGTTACCTCGAGTATCTACGGTAAATCGCAGAGGAAGTAGCGAGCCCTCATCGGGGTTACTCGAAAGCTGTGGACCGGTAGCGGTTCCCGACGTTGAACTCGAAGAAGGAATCAATGCCCTGAGAGTTTCTACAAGAC
>JBJTAQ010001048.1:0-2631 GCA_046090945.1 Pirellula sp. | reverse complement strand
TTGATGGAGATCGACATGCTGTTATCGGCCAACGCGGCAAGCCAAGCTTGGGACTTTGCGGACACTTCAAAAGACTTACGGATGACGTAACGCGTGTCTGGGTTATCTCCCCAAATCCATTGAGGTCGACCAGCCTGCTTGAGGGTTTTGTCTCGCAAAGAACCGGTTTGAGGATCGGCGGTTTGAGTTCCTCCTTGAATCGGTGCTAACGTTGGGGCTTGGGTGTAGACCTTAGAGGATTTGCCACTGGGTTCTTGAGCCAGCAACGTTCCAAGGGTGATAGCAGGCAGGGAGACTCCAACACCCCAGACACAACGGCGGAACAATTCAGAGCGGAACAGATCGAAACGTAGGACTCGACGCATACAAACACCAGGCAATCGAAAGACATCAGTAGGGAGGAACTAGGCTTCCACCGTGTGGTCGTCAAAACACGAGGTGTTGCTCAATCACAAGGGGGCTGCTGAAACCGAAACGATAGTCTACCGCAAAAGCGGATACTTTTGGTAGGACCGCAACGAAGTAGCTCGACGGCTTGGGAAAGAATAGGATGAAACCTAGGGCAACCTGTGAGGGAAGTGGATTTTCATTTAGAATGTGGGAGACTTGTCAGAGGATAAGACGCATCGATGCAAAAATTCGATGCTACCCCTGCGGCTAAATCCCTATTCCCTTACCACTTCGATGGATCCGAGGAACCAGTGCGAATCGTAGTTTGCGAAACACCCGACCAAGTCGCCCAGTGTGCGGCAGACGAGTCGATAGAATATCTAGGGTTGGCTTGCTCGGCGCGGTCTGACTCGGAAGCGACGAGCGTTCTTGGGTTGGCCACGGGCAGCACGCCGCTTGGTCTCTATCAGAAATGGATCGAACGCCATCGTGCAGGCGAGATCTCCTTTCGGAAAGTCGTATCTTTCAATCTCGATGAATACTGTGGAGTGGCACCCGAGGACCCCCAGAGCTATCACTATTTCATGCAGGAGAATCTGTTCAAGCATATCGATATTTTGCCTCAGAACACACACATCCCAAGAACCGATTGCGAGGACTTGCCATCGAGCGCTGAGGCTTACGAGCTTGCGATCGCCGAGGCGGGTGGAATTGATTTACAGATTTTGGGAATAGGATCCGAGGGCCATATCGGATTTAATGAACTTGGGTCGTCTTTCTCCTCAGCGACGCGCGTTAAAACACTGACGGCGAAGACTCGCCATGACAACGCGCGGTTCTTTGCTTCGATTGACCAAGTCCCACGCATGGCGATCACGATGGGGCTTGGTACGATCATGAATGCGAGGGCGATCCTGTTGCTGGCAACTGGTCACCACAAAGCAGACACGATTCGGGATACTGTCGAAGGTGCAGTGACGGCGATGGTGCCAGCATCGATCCTGCAGTTCCATCCCAATGCAACGTTGATTTTAGATAGAGCGGCCGCAAGCAAGCTTGCTCACCTCGATTACTATATGGAATGCGAAAGAAATCAGAGAAAGCTATGAGCTCGAGCAATTTCCACCATGCTACGGCCGAGCATGCAAGACTCAATCAATCGAGCAACAGGCAAGCCAACTGGCAACGGTGGGGTACCTATCTATCAGAACGGCAATGGGGGACGGTGCGCGAGGACTACTCGGACAATCAGGAGGCTTGGTTCTATCTACCCCACGATCACGCGCGGTCGCGAGCTTATCGATGGGGAGAAGACGGATTGATGGGGCTATGCGATCGCCAAGGTCGCCTTTGTTTCTCATTTGCGTTTTGGAACACGCGAGACCCGATACTCAAGGAGCGTTTGTACGGGCTATCTGGACCCGAGGGGAATCACGGGGAGGATGTCAAGGAGACGTACTTCTACCTGGATGCCACCCCAACTTGTTCGTACGCCAAGGGACTTTACAAGTACCCTCAATCGAGGTTCCCTTATGAAAAATTGACCGACACCAATCGCTCCCGTTCTCGGTTTGAGCCTGAGTTCGAGTTGGTTGATGCTGGAGTATTTGATGACAATGATTACTTCGATTGCGAGATCGAGTATGCGAAAAATGCGCCGGACGACATCTTGATGAAGTTGACGGTTTACAATCGAGGGACTCGACCGGCAGTCTTGCATTTGCTGCCTCAGTTGTGGTTCCATAACTCTTGGATTTGGGGTTGTGCACACGAAGGATGTTCAGCGCGCCCGCGTATGAGGTTGATTTATCCGGAGAACGAACCATCAGGAGTGGTCGTCTGCGACCACGAAACGCTGGGACACTTGGAGTTTCGGGTGCAAGCGGAATTGGACTTGGAGAGACCCGAATGGCTCTTCACCGACAACGAGACCAACACAGACCGCCATCCGGGTGCGATGTCGGCGGGCAAGTACTTCAAGGATGCGTTTCACGAGTACATCATCCAGGGTGACAAGAGCAAGGTGAACTCGAAGCCTTATGGCACCAAATGCGGTGCGCATTTCATGACGATTGTTCATCCAAGTCGACCAACGGTGCTGCGATGTCGACTTACGGGCGTCAGTGATGACGCACGCTTGCTCTCCGTTCCGGTTATCGCAGGACCGGCCCCTGATCATTATGTGCCGTTGGCGGTGATTGATAACGAGTTCGACCAGATCGTCCAGCAGCGAAAAACGGA
>JBJTAQ010001047.1:0-3136 GCA_046090945.1 Pirellula sp. | reverse complement strand
CGTTTCATCGATTGCTCAGGAGAAGTCTGCAAGTACCAGTCTTGAGCATCTGTCTGCTGGACGTTATTGCCAGGGACTCGGATCGGATCCAGATGTCGATCGATCACGCAGTAACGAGACAGGATCGGCGTATGGACTTCGACAAACCCGCGTTGATCGAAAAACTCACGAAGGGTTTTGGCCAATTGCGACCGACGTACCAAATTTTCGATGGGTGCAGAGGAGAGGCACTCAGGGTTCATCGACGGTAGTAGCTCGCACCGTTGGATGGGTAGCTGCCAGTTTGGTATCCGCCAGTTTGGTATCCATTAGGTTGATAGCCATCGGGCCAAACCACTGGTGGCCTGGAGGCGTTCGAAGAGGTCGATCCGGTGGCGTAGCCTGGGTTGGTCGCGTAGCGGCTGGTGATCTGTGCAGGGTTTGATGCCAAGCGGGCCGAGTCGTACTGGTTGGGAATCGAATACGGCTGAGCCGCGTATTGCTGCTGCATCGGTGGTTGTATCGGTTGTTGCAGATAGCCGTAGTTGAGGGGTTGTTGCAAAGGTGCTTGGTAGACCGGCTGGTAGGCTTGGTACTGCGGATGCAACACAGGCTGCAACAGTGGCTGAGAGGTCAGTTGGTTGCGGTTGTTCGGAAGCAGTTCCGTGAGGATTTCGGGACGCAGTCCGATCAGTCCCAGCAAGAGAAAGCCCAGTTCGACCCAATAGAATCTACGCTTTTTTTTTCGGCGTCGGTTGATTGGAGTCATAGGGTTTGCACAGGGATAGACGCAGTGGATCAATTCTCAAGCGATGGTCATACGCGAACGGCATCCATGCTGTCTAGATCAGTTTTCTGTCCGATCATCGATCTTTGCCTAGATTTCCCGTCTTGCCTCGCTTGGCACTAATTTGCTAGGACTCTTCTCTTGCGGCGTTCATGTGACTGTCCCGCGAACTTTTACGTCCAACGCCAGGGGAACTGAGTCCATGGTCCAACTGAGCTTCCAGAAGTTTTTCGGAGTCCCGGCAGTACCGTTCCATGCCTTGGATTTCAGCCAAGACATCTATATCCACCATACGCTCGGTTTGGGGGATATGATCCACTTCAACGGAATGGTCCGTTATTTGGTTCAGAGGCTCGATACGAACCGTTTGATGCATGTGTTTTGCAAGGCCCAGAATGCTGGGATGACGCAATGGATGTACCGCGATGAGCCACGAGTGAACTTGGAAGTGCTCGCGCCGGACAAGCGCGAGGCGGATGCGGTGCAGAGGATTCTCAAGCAGCGTAAGACCCGAAACTTTGTCTGCGTGGGGCATCGGGCCATGCGGCCTTTACTGAAGTCGCAGCCGAGCACGTTTTTTGATCAGCTTTTTTATTTGCAGGCTGGCATCCCTTACTCCGTGCGATACAGCCACTGCTACTGGCAACGCGACAGTGGGGAAGAAGAACGAGTTTATAAGAAGATGATCACCGACCAAGGTCTCGGCGAGCGAGCTTATGCGTTCGTGCATGATGATCCGAAACGAGGCTATCGCGTGCAGACCGATACGATTCGGGTCCCGATCGTACGGAATGATATCACCGAAAGCATCTTTCACTTGGGGCTAGTGCTTGAGCGAGCCTGCGAGGTGCACTGCATGGAGAGCTCGATTCGGTGCATGATCGAATCGCTCGAGATGAAGCATACCAAGCTTTACTATCACAACCTCCGCTATCCGGATCGGCCGTTGGGGAGTGCGACTCAGCTCGATTGGGAACAGATCGAGTATCCGGCCCAACCAAGCCAGGTCGCTTGAAGGAGTCCTGTATGAAAAAACGCATTGTGTCGTATTCGCTTTATGGGACCAATCCACTTTACATCCAAGGAGCCTTGCGGAATGCGAGGATGGTTCCGAGCATTTATCCTGGGTGGACACCGCGAGTGTATGTATCGCAGGAGATCGAGCAGTCGGCGGTCGATGCATTGATGGATGCAGGGGCCGAGGTGGTGCGCAAGGAGCGAAGAGGGCTGATCGATGGCATGTTTTGGCGGTTTCTTCCCGCACAGGACAGCAGCCTCGATGCGATGATTGTCCGGGACACCGACTCGCGTCCGACGCTGCGAGAGGCAGCCGCCGTCGAGCAGTGGCTCGAGAGCGGCAAGTCCTTGCACTTGATGCGCGATCATCCCGAGCACCGGGTCGTCATCATGGGAGGGATGTGGGGTTGCCGCGGAGGTGCGGTACCTGACATGCAAAAATTGATCGATCGATGGGGCGTTTGGGCGCGCAAGGGTCAAGACCAAGTCTTTCTACGCGAGGTGATCTATCCTCGTTTCGAGCAGGACTTGCTCGTCCACAGTGAACTTTATTCTTACGGAGATGAATTCTGCTTGCCGTTTCCCTTGGCCAGAAAACCAGGTGAGTTTGTCGGCGCAGTGGTCGATCCGGATCGCGACACGCTCACGGCCGAGCAAATATTGGCAAATTCGCGGCTTTTCGAAGGTCTGGTGTACCAGCATCTGGCGCGTCCCAATCGCCGACCTTGGATTAAATCGCTGATGCTGACCAAACAATGGCTCCGAAGCCATCTTCCCAACCGCGCCGGAGCTTGAGAAAATCTCGCTCCATGAAAACGAATCCACCTCACCGTTGTATTGGACTTTCCCGCAGGCTCAACCCAAGCTGGATTGTAAGGTCGCTTTTGATCGCTTGCTGGCTGGTCGCCTGGATACCGGAGAATCTTGTGTCTGCTCAAAGCCCGTCGAATCGACTCGATGCTTCCAAAGAATTCGATCCGGAAACCATTCACTACCGGGTCGACTTCCGCGAAGCTGCTCGGCATCTAGCGCATATCCACGTAACGATTGCGACCAAGGGGGCCAAGCGGCTGAGGTTGATGATGCCCGTCTGGACGCCGGGCAGTTACATGGTGCGCGAGTATGCGAGGCAGATCGAAAGCATCCAAGCATTCGACAGGGAGTCGCCCCTTGCGACGACCAAGGTCGACAAGAATCATTGGGTTGTATCTTGCGAAAATACCGATGTAGTCGAACTCCGTTATAGCCTCTATGGCCGAGAGATGGGGGTCCGGACCAACTGGATCGAAGAGCAGTTCGCGTTTCTCACCGGCGCAGCCACTTTTTTGGTCCCCGAGGATGCCTTGGATCGCA
>JBJTAQ010001046.1:0-5443 GCA_046090945.1 Pirellula sp. | reverse complement strand
AAGGAGACTTTGACCGGAGCTGAATCAGCCTCTTGCGCGAATGCACAGCATGGTGATAACAAGATCGATGCTGTGAGCGACAATCTAGCCGTAGCAAGAGTGAAATGGATTCGCATGATCTGCACACCTAGGTCTGGGTTGTTAAGCCAACGGATTGCGATTGAATTTCTGATAAGGCAATCGCACGCCGGCGACGTAGTATTGATCGGCTCGCAGATTTACAGGGGCGGTCAAACTGAGTTCACCGACGCTTGTAACGACATCGTCTTGATCGACACCATCACCGCTGACACCAAAGCCACCTACCAGTGTGCTGGTTTTATACAGCGGAGAGCTTCCAGGGAAGAAGACGATCCCATTTTGATTCGCTAGATTCAGTGGATCGCGGAAGCTGCGGGAGGCATGGAAAGCATCGAACGACACGACGCTTGCAGTCGCAGGATTCGCGTACACGGATGCTGGAAGGGCCGAGTTGCCGATATTTTCGCCAGTCTTCGGGTTGATACCTGGCATATTGAGCATGCTAAAGTCTCCCGGAGGAGCATCGGATTCGGCACCTGTCGGGAATCGCGGAGCGGCTAGGAATCGGAAGGTTCTATTGGTAAATGCCGTACCCTTGGCGACGTCCGCAATATGATCGTTGTTCGCGTCGACTTGATCGGCCCCAACCAATCGGTCACTGGCGTAATATCCTGTGTTGCGACTTTTCGCAACCGCGACATCGATCGAAAAGACGGTTGCATCCCGCATGCGATACAATCCGAGCACCTCTCCGCTAGAGTCGCTTACGGCAAGCACCATTTTTGTGCGAGCACCGGGTCCAAAGATCGGTTGCGGAGGTGCCAGTACATTCAAGCGAATCGCTGCCCTGGTGATGTCAGCCTGTGCGATCCCGTCTTGGATCACCTTCTGGACATCTGCCGCCTTGATGTTGTCAACCGAAGAATCGTGGGGGCGAACCAACCAACCCTCAGGAACTACTCTGGCATCTTGGTATTTCGTTCCATCGGGCAAGATCTGCATATCGACGCCGCTGTCGATGCCTGTACCAGAGCCGAGTTTAACTCCCTCTTGAATCAGCCGGTCAGCACCGATCACAGGATTGGATGCCGTAGGATGAGGTCCGAAAATCTCGAGTGTGATCCCGACCAAATCGATACGCCCAGAGATCCCCGTAATACCGGGAACGACCGGGGCACTTCCATTGACCTGTGGCGTGATCACTCGATTGTTGGGACCGATCGCCGTACCACCTGCCGCAAAATACGCGATAAACTCAGCCTCGAGAACCTTTGGTGCGTTGAGTCGCTCGATCTCTTTTTGAGGCCCGAGCGCCCCTCGTGTCGATTCGTGCTGGAAGCCTTGTTCAAACGTCGCGTAGCCATCTTTCCCAGGGAAAAACACACCGATGCCGCCTACCAAGACAGGCGTAGGCTTGCCGTTAACCACTACCGGCCGATACAGCGGGATTCCACCAGGTAGCGTGGCGATACCTCGACTCTGTGCAGTCGCGAAAAGTCCCGATTGCAGCCCGTACGACTCCGGGAACAACTTCATATAGTCTTGTGCTGCACCTCCGACGAATGCAGGATTGACGTTGAAGCGGCGACTCAAGCTAATATCATCACCTCCGAAACCTTTGATTCCATCGGCACCCGGATGGATCGAACTGTCGCGACTTTGATGTTCGATCTGCAGCAAGTCAACCAGTGGTGTATTGCGCACTTCAGGAGGGAAATGGCCCCCAACTCCGATCGGTGCTACAAACCCCGGACCTCGCTTCGAGGAGTTGATATCGGTGATATTTGGATTCGATTCGACAACTCGCTGGGTCATTGTCGATTGGCTAATAAATCGAATGGTCCGCGAGGTTAGCGGTGCTTCGCTGTTGGAGAAAAAGGCAGCCGTACGCGCCTTGGCCACTGCACCGTCGATCGCAAACACCAGATCTTGCATTCGCCCAGAATAGGTGTCTTGAATCTCTTTCTCAACCCGCACTCCAAGTATTTGACCTGCCCGGTCAACGACCGCAATGATCGCATCCTGACTCGGAGTAGCCATCGAAGCTCGCTTGAGAAGCAATTCGACTTCTTCTTTCTTTAGCCTATTGTCCAGTTCGAGCTGATTGATCGCCGAGTCATCTTCTCCAGACACAAGCGATGGTGGAACAAACGGGTTGTTGGCATTGATCACGTCGATAGTGCTCAGTGCATCGAGCGGATCGATGAGGCCATCGTTGTTCACATCCGGAAACTCCGAAACCTCACCCTCCCCCATGACCAACGGGGAACCTGCAGATCGAGCTGAGTTTAGGCGATTGATGATCGCCAACGGATCCAGCGGCGATACGACGCTGTCGTTGTTGACGTCCTCGGGAAGAGCTGCGTTATGCCAAGGGGACGCTGAGAATAACTCCCTCGATTGAAGCTGCTCGAAAGCTACCTTGCGGAAACGTCTAGGATTCGACCGAGAGCTCTTATTTCGGAACACTTTCAGCCCCCCCTTGAAGTCCTTGCGCCCATCTCAAGCCCCATGCCTTTAGGACAACTCGTCTGTCAAAACATCTGTAAAAACAACGGATGGACGGAAACACAAACTCAAGGATTCCCCGTTTAGATTTAGTGGCAAATCAGAAATCTTACGAATCCCAGGGAAATCCCGCACATTTTGACCGGAACAAAAAGCTTGGATTGCCGATACAGCCACTAGTTCCAGTTTTTTCGTTACCTGAATGCAAATAATTATGCCTTTTCGGTGAAAAGTGCTAAAGTTCAAGCGGGGATTCAGCTTGGTGCTCGCGGCCACCCTGGGCGGTGCCTGGGTGGCTTTAGGCCCACTTGCGCACCTCCTCGCGGAACCGCCGGAAGCTAAAGATTCCGAGAAAAAACTTCCACCGATACTCACCGCAGCCGAAGTTCGCAACGAAGGAGTTGCGACTTGGGAGGTTCAAGACGACGCGTCCTATCTGGGTTCTCACGAGCCGAAGAGCATTCAGCCACCCGAGACGCTTGAGAACTCTCTGCCTGAATCTGTCACATCGGGCCCTGAAACCAGCCCCTTCTTTCGCTCCTATTTCTTTGCACCGGCTGGCTTTACCGGCGGCACGAGTGTCGATCCGACCGAACGCCAACACACCGATCACTTCGTACCAATCGAAGATCGCTGGAGGATCGGCACGCCAACTTGGGATCGCTACGGTAAAGGTCACCCACCGGTCGACGACTATCCGTTCATCCAAGGCGCTTGGTGGGACCCCTACAACCAAAACGTGCTCAAAGGGGACTACCCTATCGCCGGGCAGGATGTGTTCCTAAGGCTCGGGTTCCGAACCCAAAACCTCGTCGAGTACCGTCAGACACCGATCCCGACGACACCCACCGAAGCGACGCAGCACCCGGGTGAATTCGAGTTTTTCGGCAACCCCAATCAATTCTTTTTTACCCAATACAACTCAGCATCGATCGATCTTTTCAAGGGGGATTCGGTCTTCCGCCCCTTCGATTGGCGATTCAAAGCCAACGTCATTTTCAACCAAAACTATCTCAAGGTCTACGAATTGGGGGTGGTTTCCCCCGATGTGACCGATGGAACGAATCGGCATCGCACTTTTTGGGCGCTCGAGGAATGGTTTTATGAATCCAAGATTGCAGACACGAGCCCGAACTACGACTTCGTCGCCGTCCGCGCCGGCTCCCAGTTCTTCACAAGCGACTTTCGCGGATTCATCTTCTCCGATACGAATCGCGGCGTGAGATTGTTTGGCAATCGGTTGAACAACCAAGATCAATACAACGTAATCTGGTTCGACCAAACTGAAAAAGACACCAACAGCTTGCTCAACACCTTCGACGACCGCCACCAAAACACTCTGATCGCAAACTACTATCGGAACGACTTCATCTTTCCGGGGTACAACGCCCAAGTCAGCTTTCACTACAACCGCGACCAAGCCAGTACGAAATTTGACACAAACGGATTCCTGGTGCGTCCGGATCCCGTGGGTGTTTACGCACCTCACCGAGTCGATTCGTACTACCTGGGGTGGACCGGGAATGGGCATATCAATCGATATAACATCAGCCATGCGGCCTACTATGTGACAGGGCACGACCAACTCAATCCATTGGCAGGTCAAGCCCAAGACATCAATGCTTTCATGACCGCTCTTGAACTTTCCTACGACCGAGACTGGGCTCGATTCCGCTGCTCGTATTTTTATGCGTCGGGTGATTCGGACCCCAACGACACGCAAGCCAACGGCTTCGATGCCATCTTTGACAACCCCAACTTCGCCGGCGGCGAATTCAGCTACTGGAATCGACAGCAGATACGGCTCTTTGGGGTCAACCTAGTCCAGCGCCAGAGCCTCATACCAAACCTTAGAAGCAGCAAATTTCAGGGACAGACCAATTTCGTGAACCCTGGTATCCAACTGATCAACTTGGGATTCGACGCGGATCTGACCACGAAAGTCAAATGGATCAACAATGCGAATTACCTGTGGTTTAACCATACCGCACCTTTGGAAGTCTACACCTTTCAGGGTAAAGTCCGCGATGAGATCGGTCTGGATCTGAGTTCGGGCGTCGAGTACCGTCCGCTCCTGAACAACAACATCATTTTCGTTGGCGGTCTCTCGGGTCTCGTTGTCGGAGACGGCTTTCGAGATCTTTACCAACCACTCTACGGCAGTGTGCCAAACCTTGCTGCCGGTTTCTTCGAAGCGACGTTCGAGTATTAGAGGATCAGCAACATGTCCCGATGGGGTCTTTGGAATCAATTGGGCCGACTGTGCCTGGCTTTCGCTTGGGGCTGTATCTGTGCTCTAGCCCTCATGCAGGCCTCGTTGGCTCAAACCGCAAAACAGATTGGAGTGGGAACTGGTACCAAGTTCCATACGCCCAGCGTTCCTCCCCCTGCAGGACAAGACCCTTGGGGACCGGCGCGCGCACTTGGTATCGCCGGCAATGAATCGTATCCGATCCCGCAAGAGCTATGCCATGTCGATATGTATCGCCAAAGCAAAGCCGATGCAGCGGCTAAAAGCACATCCTGTGTTCAGTGCCACACCGATGTCGGAAATATGCACCCACCGAATACCGTCAACATCGGATGCACCGATTGCCACGGTGGGAATGCGAATGACTTTACCAAACAAGGCTCCCACGTTCAGCCCAAATATCCAGCGCTTTGGCCCACCGCTGCAAACCCCGTTCGAACCTATGCGCTACTGAACTACGAGAGCCCCGAATTCGTCCGCTTCATGAACCCAGGTGACCTGCGAGTCGCTCACATCGCCTGCGGTCAATGCCATGCCAACGAAGTCTTGCAACTGCGCAAAAGCATGATGACCCATGGCTGCATGCTCTGGGGAGCCGCCATCTACAACAATGGAGGTTCTCCGACGAAATGGTCCAGCTACGGTGAAAGCTATTCGATGCAC
>JBJTAQ010001045.1:0-2061 GCA_046090945.1 Pirellula sp. | reverse complement strand
GCTGGCGGCTTTGGCCGACTCGGAGTCCTGGACCTCAGACATCAGTTGATCGTTGATGTAGTGCTGGAGCACATTTCCCTTAGCGACGATCTTGTAACGGTTCCAATCCTCCCACTTGATCTGGGAAAGTAGCGCATTGGTATCTCCGGCTGAACCGACCCGGCTCTTTTTGCCCTGCGCATCGACAGCGACGATCTCACCACGCTCTGCCATAATACCTCGGCCACGCTCTTCGTAGTTGATCCCCATGTATCTCTTGTTCGCATCGATATCGGCTTGATACCCCCCGACAACAAACTTGTCCTTGTCAAAGACTTTGCTGCGGTACTGGATACCGGAATTGCCACCAACGATCTTGAATTCCAGGGTCAATTCGAAATCCTTGACCGGTTTTTCATAGACCAAGAACGTGTTTTGTGCGATCGGCGCATCGGCTTTGTTTTCGCCGGTAATCGCACCATCTTGGACGCTCCAATTGGCCGTCAGCCCCGTCCAGCCTTGGAGCGTCTTGCCATCAAATAAACTTACGGCTGCCGCGTCGGCTTTCTTTTCTTGGCCGAACGAGATACTTGTCGAACAGATCATCAAGAGGGTGGCGGCCAGACCTAGGCCCATGTTTCTGAAGGTCGATTTCATAGTGGTTTAATCCTTTGAATTGGAGAGGGTGATGCGAACTTTGGTAACTCGGTCATCGGAGACAGCCAATACTTTAGCGGTTGCGCCCGGTAACTCAATGATGTCTCCTGCGACCAGCAACCTTTCTGCATAATGGACCAACAGGCCTGCGACCGTGTCGACGTCGGCCTCCTCGAACTTGATTCCCAACCGGTTTTCGACAGCCGGGACGCTCGTTGAGCCTAGGACAATATAAGCGTCAGGGCCATCGGGGACGATTTCAGGCTCCTCGACATCGAATTCATCGGCAACCTCGCCGATGATTTCTTCGAGCACGTTTTCTAAGGTCACGATACCGATGATGGTACCGTACTCGTCGACGACGAAGGCCATGTGTTGATGGGTGCCTTGGAAATGCCGCAGCAATTTGCTGATCGGCATGTTCTCAGGAACTTTTTTGGGTGGACGCATCAAGCTCGTCCACTGAAAACCTGATGGGAGATTGGTGCCGATGAGGTCTTTGACATGCAGCACGCCGAGGATCGAGTCGAGCGATCCATCGCATACCGGATACCGCGTATGCTTGGTCCGACGGATCATGTTCAACACCGTTTCGGTGTCGTCGTTGATATCGACGAAGTCGATGTCTTTGCGGGCCACCATGATGCGGCGGCAAACCAAATCGTCGAATTCAAAGACGGCATTGATCAGGCTATGCTCGCTTCGGGTCAAATTGCCATGCACGTGAGCCTCGCGCAGCAGCGCTCGAATCTCCTCTTCGGTATAAGGGATCGCGCTCTTGGACTTTTCATCGGCTCCGAGGGCTTTCAAAATCGCATCGGTCGTGACGCTCAGGATGAACATCAACGGATAAGTGAGCAGATAAAAAACCTTGAGCGGCAGCGCGCAGGCCAAGAGCATTGGCTCGGGGTTGCGAATCGCGAAGACCTTGGGCGCCTGCTCGCCGATCACCAAATGCAATGCCGTCACGACGGTGAAGGAAATCGCAAAGGCTACCGCATGCAAGACGGCCTCGGATTCCACGCCGAATTTCCCAAGCACCGGACTTACTAGGTGAGCTACAGCCGGTTCGCCGATCGCCCCAAGGGCCAAACTGGCCATGGTGATTCCAAGCTGACAGGCCGACAGGGAGTGCTCTAGACGCTGGGCTAGCCACTTGGCAGTCTTGGCAAACACCCGTCCTTGCGAAACCATCTGCTCGATGCGGCTTATCCGAATTTTTACCAGCGCGAATTCAGCAGCGACGAAAAATCCATTCACAACGACCAGCGCCAAGGCTGTGAGGATCTTGTCAGGATCCTCACAGCCTTGGCGCTGGTCGTTGTGAATGGATTTTTCGTCGCTGCTGAATTCGCGCTGGTAAAAATTCGGATAAGCCGCATCGAGCAGATGGTTTCGCAAGGACGGGTGTTTGCCAAGACTGCC
>JBJTAQ010001044.1:0-10874 GCA_046090945.1 Pirellula sp. | reverse complement strand
CGATGGTCCAAGCCCAAATGCTTGATGATCTGCTAGCAGAACTCAAGCGACCGTTGGATGTCGTACTTGAACTCCAAGTACCCGATGAGGTCCTGATTGCTCGATTGCTCAAGCGGGCCAAGATCGATGGTCGCGCTGATGACAACGATGCAACCATTCGAGAGCGATTAAGGGTATTTCACGAGCAGACTGAGCCTTTGGTGCAATACTACACCCGACAAGGCAAACTGCGGTCGGTCAACGGGACTCATACTGAAGAGGAAGTCTTCGATGCGATTCGCAAAGCTCTTCCGGTGCCGACATAGACGCGGAATCGACTGCTTGCTGAGTCTCTTGACCTTCACTTGGTGTCTGCTCAGTTTCTCGTTCGCAGATCCGATCACGCAAGATCGTCTTGCAGACCTCGAAACTGCCGATCGGGCTGCATGGAATGATTACCTAAATCGTTCAAACTCTTGGAAACAAGCCATCGAACAGGCGTTCAAAGATGAAATCAAAAGCCATCGCATCGCAGAGCCCGAGCTAGCCCCTGAGGGATCCGACTTTCGATTACCTGAAAAGAAACCGGATAGTTGGTACGCTCAGGAACAAGCCACGACACTCGCCGATGTATTGATCTCATATCAGAATCCGGCCGGAGGCTGGTCCAAGCACGTAGCGGTAAATTTGGGAACTCGTAAACCAGGTGTTCATTGGAGTTCCCAAGGGTCGATTACCAAACCCAGATACATCAGCACGTTCGATAACGCTTCGACCACGAATCAGCTGCTATTACTGGCACAAGTCCACTCGCAGACCAACCGACGCGGCTGCAAACAGGCGATTGAAAGAGGTTTAAGGTTTATCCTCGACGCGCAATACCCCAATGGAGGCTGGCCTCAGGTCTATCCACTCGAAGGTGGCTATCATGATGACATCACCTTCAATGACGATGCCATGGTCCACGTGCTTGAGTTGCTCGATCATGTCCGATCCAAACGGAATGGATTTGATTTTGTCGATGAATCCCTCCGCATTGAATCAACCAAAGCTTTTGAACTTGGCATCGCATGCATTTTGAAATCCCAGCAAACCTCCGATGGCAAGCTCAGTGTGTGGTGTGCACAGCACGATGCCTTAACGCTCAAACCCAGCTCAGCTCGAGCCATGGAGCCAGCCTCTCTGAGCGGTTCCGAAAGCGTTGGGATACTCAAACTGCTCATGACGATCGAGCAACCTGCTCCAGCCGTTGTCGATTCGATCGAGTCCGGCCTAGTTTGGTTTCAGGAACATAAGATCCAAGGGATTCGACGCACCAAACTCGATGGCAAGCAGGTGTTTGTGGCAGATCCTGAGTCTCAGGAAATCCATTGGGCTAGGTTCTATGATTTAGTCACCTCCAAGCCGATCTTTCCTGGACGCGACGGCCGGGTCTACGAGGACTATTGGGAGATGGCAGCCAAGAACCGACTGGGCTACGATTTTCTCACCACGCGCCCAGAAGGACTCCTTGGGAGCAGCCAAAAGAACTGGCGCAAGCAGCGAAAGCAATCGACTGCTGCTGCGCCCCGCTAGGAACTCTTTTTGGGTTGGGAGAACTTGGCCAAGATCGATTGGCAATCAGGCGAAGCTAACAGTTCGTAGAAACCTTCGCGTTCACAGCGCTGTCCATGAGCACTCCCCTGCTCTAGTCCCAGGGTCACGCAGCGAACGATCTGTCTGCAAGCTTTGTTTTTGGCAGAGTCCTGTTCAAGCTGAGAGGTGGATTCCAACTGCTCAAGGATCACCGGCCGAAGGCTGCTCCACTGTTGCGAAAGACCCTGCAAAGCAAATCTTGAGGGCGAAATAGTTTTTTTCAATCGATCAACCCAAGAGCCCATTTGGATGTCGATCGGCACAGAATCATTCCAAACACCGTCGGCTAATCCCGAATCGATGGCCTTTTGGGAATCGATCGGTTCCCCACCAAGCAGCATTTCCATCGCGACTTGAACTCCCACCAACCGCATGAGTCTTTGAGTGCCCCCCCAACCGGGTGTTAAGCCAAGTTTGGATTCAGGCATACCAAGTTGAGTTCCTTGGCCTGTGGAAACGATCCGGAACTTGCAAGCCATCGCCAGTTCCAGGCCTCCCCCTAGGCAAGGACCTTTTATCCATGCGATCGTCGGATTGGGGAGTTGCTCCCAGTCGTCGAGCACATCTTGACCATGCTTGAGAAAATCCTGAATCTCCTGATCGCTTTTAATCCCGATGATTCGCTTGAGGTCCGCGCCGACGACGAACCCCTTTTCCTTAGCGCTGCACAAAACGACGGGGCTTGTGTCGCGATTTGCCTTAAGCCAATCGATAACTCGTCTGAGTTCATCGAAGAGTTCTTCGAACAGCACATTGAGTTTGCGGTCCTGAGCGTCGATCCAAATCCGATGCCAACCCGATGACTGGGTTTCGATTCTTAGATGCTTGAGTTCCATGGGTCATGACCGCTGAGCGATAGGAGTCCAAGGCCTAGGTTCAGGGCCGGTGTAGTCGGCCAGTGGCCGGATCAGACGATTCTCGGCTCTCTGTTCGAGGATGTGTGCGGACCAACCTGAGATTCTCGAAAGAACGAAGATCGGGGTGAACAGAGGTGTTGGAATTTCTAGACATCGGTAGAGCGAAGCGCTGTAAAAGTCGACGTTCGGGAACATTCCCTTCTCGCGCCGCATCACCGTCTCGATTCGCTCGGAAATAGCATAAAGTCGCTCGTTAGCTGTTGCATCGCACAATCGCTTGGCCCAAGGCTTGATGATATCAGAGCGAGGGTCTGCACCTTTGTATACCCGATGCCCGAATCCCATCACCTTCATTTTTTTGCTGAGCATATCGAGCAAGGATACTTCAGCAGAATCGGGATCCGACATCTGGTCGATCAATTCCATCGCGGCCTCGTTGGCTCCACCGTGCAGGGGACCTCTCAAGGCCCCGATACCACCGGTAATCGCCGAATAGAAATCCGAAAGTGTCGATGCGATGACCCTAGCTGTGAAGGTCGATGCGTTCCATTCGTGCTCTGCATAGAGAATGAGCGAAATATCCATAGCCCGAATTTCGATCTGGGTTGGTTTGCGATTCCTGAGCGTCGCTAAAAAATGCGAAGCGATCGAGGGCTCGTCATGCCCAAATGCGCTCCCCTTGCCATCCTTGTGATATCGATACCAATAGGTCAAAGCCGTCGGCATGCAAGCCAGCAGGCGCTCGGAGACCCGAACCGCATCATCGAACGAGGCCTCTGGTTCGAGCGTTCCGAGCATGGACGCGGACGTCCTGAGCACATCCATCGGATGAGCACTCGCAGGAATCAGTTCGAGCATCCGGCGAAGCGGATCGGGAATGGTTCGGTAGTTGGCAAGCCGCTGACAAAAGAGTTGAAGTTCTTCGACGTTTGGCAAGCGACCAACAAGCAGCAGGTAAGCCACTTCTTCGAACGTCGCATGTTCAGCCAAGTCATCGATCGAATAACCCAGATAGGTCAGCCCAAATCCAGATTTGCCGACCGTGCTGAGCTTGGTTTGTCCGGCGATCACTCCGTCGAGTCCGCCGCGGTTTTTGGGAGTATCTTTGGTTGGAGAGGATCCGTTGCTCATGTTTTGGAAGTTCCCTGATTGGACTTGGCTTCGGCTTGGAGATACCCAAGCAGATCGTAGAGTTCGTTTCGGGTTTGCATGATTTCCAGCACCGTCGCTTGGCTCCCTTCGCGACGTATCGTGTCGTAGACTTTGCGTGCCGCTTGGTTCATGGCCCGAAAAGCAGACAGCGGATACAACACCATTCGTACGCCAACCGAACGGAGTTGGGCGATATCCAAAAGGGGAGATTTGCCGAATTCGGTCATATTGGCGAGGATCGGAGCAGGAACCTCCCGAACAAATGTCCGATAATCCTCGATGGTCGTAATGGCTTCGGCAAAAATCATGTCGGCACCTGCCGCGACGTATTCGTTGGCCCGCTGAATTGCCCCCGCAAGACCTTTGATTGCCACCGCATCGGTCCGAGCCATGATGACAAAATCCCTTTCGGGGCGACTTTGGCAAGCTGCCTGGATGCGAGCCTGCATCTCTTGGCTCGACACAACTTGCTTGCCAGGCCTATGTCCACAACGCTTGGCGGCTATCTGGTCCTCCATGTGAACTGCAGCCACGCCGGCGCGATGAAGCTCTCGAATGGTCCGCTCGATCGTCGCCTCACTCCCCCAACCGGTATCGATATCGACCAATAGCGGAATGGGGCAAACATAGGTGATCCGGCGAGCGTCCTCGAGGACATCCTCAAGGTGAGTGACTCCCAAATCAGGCAATCCGTGGGACGCGTTGGCCACCCCGGCACCCGAAAGATAGATGGCTCGAAACCCCGCTTGCTGCGCCAGTAGGGCAGAAATTGGATTGATCGTCCCGGCGATCTGAAGCGGGTTTTCTTGATCGAGCGAATCCCGAAACTTACGGCCCGCAGAAACACCCAAAATGGCGGATGCGTTGGAAGCTGTCTGGGGGATCGTCATGGTTGAAAAACCGGTCGAGAATGTTCTGAAAGTGCGATCTCCGGGAGATTCTTGTGCATTCTAGCTGCCGAATCAAGCAGACCGAAAAGCAGCCCAGCCCCCCTGGCCAATAGGCTAGAATAAGTAAAACATGTAGAAAGATGGGTGGTTCAATACCGACGACCCATCGGAATCCGCTGAAAATTTTTTAAAAATTCTCGATGCACAACCACCTGCCCCCATGCCAAGATCAACTCGATCCACTCTTGGATGAGTTGTCTGAGTACGTTTCTTCTCCCCCTAAATTTTCGCAGGAAGCTTACACCACAGCATCCGACTGCATGATGGATGCGTTGGGCTGCGGTTTGCTTGCTCTGAGCTTCCCTGCCTGCGTGCGGATGATGGGAGGGGTCGTGCCGGGGTCGACATTGACCGATGGAGCTAGAGTACCCGGGACCCCTTGGCAGTTTGATCCTGTGCAAGCGGCCTTCAACATCGGTTGCATGGTCCGTTGGTTGGACTACAACGATACTTGGCTAGCCGCAGAGTGGGGACATCCTTCAGATAACTTTGGGGCGATCCTATCGCTAGCCGATTATCTGGATCGGAATCCGCGAAATGCTTGGACTCCCGGTAAGCTTTGGCGGATCGAGGATGTGCTGCAAGCAGCGATTATCGCGTACGAGATCCAAGGAGGACTTGCCCTTGCAAACAGTTTTAATCGCCAAGGCTTCGACCATGTGTTGTTGGTCCGCGTCGCATCGACGGCCGTCGCATGCAGCATGCTTGGTGGCGACCGCAGTCAGATCGCAGATGCATTGAGTCACGCTTGGCTTGATGGAGGAGCGCTGAGAACTTACAGACACGCCCCGAACACGGGATCTCGCAAAAGTTGGGCAGCAGGGGATGCAACCCGCCGCGGCGTGCAACTTGCGCTCTGGACGATGACTGGCGAGATGGGATATCGCACGCCATTGACTGCCAAGAGGTGGGGATTTCAAGACGTGATGATGGGTGGAAAGGAGCTCAAGCTCGTTCAGCCCTTGGGTTGCTACACGATGGAGAACATTTTATTCAAGGTTTCATTTCCAGCAGAGTTCCACGCTCAGACAGCCGCTGAAGCAGCGATTCGACTCTCGGACTCGGTCCGAAACAAACTTGATTCGATCAAGCGAATCCGTATCCACACCCACGAGTCAGCGGTACGAATCATCGACAAAAAAGGCCCCTTGAATAACCCAGCCGATCGCGATCATTGCATCCAGTACATCGTTGCCGTTTCCCTTTTGTTCGGCGGTCTGACGGCCGACCACTACGAGGATCAAGTCGCTGCGGATCCGCGGATCGACGCCTTGAGGGACAAAATGCAAGTGATCGAAGATCCGCGATACACGCAAGACTATCTGGCGCCAGACTCCCGATCGATCGCCAATCGACTGGAAATCGAATTCAACGACGGCTCGCCAACGCTCACTCTGGAAGTGATTTACCCAATTGGTCATCGGCGACGAAGATCCGAAGCCCGGCCGCTGTTGTATGAAAAATTCCGCGATAATTCAGTCGCTGCCATCGACGAACAGGTATCGGCTAAGCTTTTGCAATGGTGGCAGGATCCTGAATCTTTCAGTCAGATGCGTGTCTCGCATTGGCTCGATACCTTGGCAACCCAATCAGATCCATTGAGGGCTTGAAGATGACGATGCTGCGCGAGATCACACAGGCGATCCAGGACCAGGAAAAAGGGTTGCTCCAAGGGGGAGGCAAGGCGGGTTGGGACCGACAGCGAAAACTCGGACGACTGCCGGTCCGAGAGCGACTCTCGGCACTTCTCGATCCAAAAAGTCCTTTCTTGGAACTAGGGCTCTGGGCTGCTTTCGGGATGTATCCCGAGTGGGGAGACGTGCCGGCCGCAGGGGTCATCACCGGATTGGGGTTCATCGAAGGTCGCCCCTGCATGATCGCCGCCAACGATGCAACGGTCAAAGCAGGAGCGATGTTCCCACAGTCGGTCAAGAAACTGATTCGAGCGCAGAAGATCGCTTATCGACTCAAGCTGCCGATCATCTATCTGGTCGACTCGGCTGGTGTGTTTCTGCCATTGCAGGATGAAATTTTCCCCGACGAGGATGACTTTGGCAGAATCTTCCGAAACAATTCGATCCTCTCGGCCGAGGGTATCCCCCAGATTGCTGCTGTTATGGGGAACTGCATCGCCGGCGGAGCTTATCTACCAGTCCTTTGCGACAAAATCCTGATGACCCAGGGAAGCCAACTGTGTTTAGCAGGTCCTGCGTTGGTCAAAGCAGCTATCGGACAAACGGTCGACCCTGAGGAACTCGGCAGTGCCTCGATGCACTCACAGATCAGCGGCACGGTCGACTTTCATGAACCCGACGACCCGACCTGCCTTGCTCGCATACGCTCGTTGGTCACGCTAATGCCACACAACCCAAAGAGTGCAAGCGGTCGGATGCCAAGCCGATCGGCAGAGGATCTCTACTCGATTGTGCCCGGAGACGGTCGCGGCGAGTACGATGTCCGCGACCTGTTGGCTTGCATCGTCGATGCAGAATCATTTCAGGAATTCAAACCCGACTTTGGAAAGACCGTCGTAACCGGCTATTCCAAGATCGATGGATATCCGATCGGAATCGTAGCCAATCAGCGCCAACGAACGAAAACAGCTCAAAAGGAGATTCAAATCGGCGGAGTTCTCTACGGAGATGCAGCCGAAAAAGCCGCTCGCTTCGTGCTCGATTGCGAGCAGAATCGAATCCCATTGCTGTTCGTTCAGGACGTCCAAGGATTCATGGTCGGCAAGCAGGCCGAGCAGTCCGGTATCATACAATCCGGCGCACAGTTGGTCCGAGCCATGAGCATTGCAACGGTTCCCAAGTTTACGGTCGTTGTCGGAAGCTCGTACGGAGCAGGCAATTATGCGATGTGCGGCAGAGCTTACGATCCTGCGATGATTCTTGCTTGGCCAAATGCGCGCTACGCGGTCATGGGTGGCAATCAAGCTGCTGACACACTGCTGTCGCTGAAAGTTCGGGATATGGAAAAGTCGGGCAAGACTCTCTCATCCGAGGAACTCGATGCGATGCGAACTTCGGTGCGAGAAATGTATCAGTCGCAGACCGACATTCGCTATGGCGCAGCCCGTGGCTGGGTCGATGCAATCATTCCGCCTGAATCGACTCGGATGTGGCTCTCGACCGCGCTGGCTGTCGTCGCGAACAACTCCTTTCCAGCTACCAAACAAGCGAGAGACGTGTGAACCAGACCATCAGGATCGGAAATGCCCAAGCCTTCTGGGGCGATCGACCCTCGGCAGCCAAAGAGATTCTCACTCAGGTACCCGACCTGGACTACCTGACCATGGATTATTTAGCAGAAGTCTCGATGTCGATCCTGGCGCTACAGCGCGAACGCAACCCTCAATCAGGCTACCCACAAGACTTCGTCGAAGTCGTCCGAGGATTGGCTGAGTATTGGTTATCGGGTGGCAAGTGCAAGTTGATCGCTAACGCGGGGGGCCTGAGCCCGATGGCATGCGCCCTGGCCTGTCGCACGGCGCTGGAAAACTCAGGATGCCGAACGCTGAAGATCGGGGTCGTCGATGGCGACAATGTGCTGGAAATACTCCAAGCCAACAAGACTGAGGGTCAATTTAGAAATCTAGACACTCAGGAATCTTTAGATTCGGTCCAAGAGCAACTGGTAACAGCCAACGCATACACCGGTTGCTCAGGGATCGTCGATGCGCTCGCTCTAGGTGCTGATATCGTCATTACCGGCCGCGTCGCAGATCCATCGATGGTGCTCGCTGCATGTGTCCACCATTTCAAATGGCCATACGATGACTGGGACCGCTTGGCCGCAGGTACGCTAGCCGGACATTTGCTCGAATGCGGAACGCATGCGACCGGAGGTATCTGTACCGACTGGCTTCGAGTACCGAGTCCCAGCGACATTGGGTTTCCCATCGCTGAGGTCTCCTGCGACGGCATGCTGGTCATCACCAAATCCGATTCGTCGGGAGGTTGTGTTACTACCGAAACGGTCAAAGAGCAACTCCTCTACGAGATATCCGATCCAGGACGCTATATCAGTCCTGACGTGGTGGTCTCTTTCTTGGGGTTGAGTGTCGAACAAGTTTCTGAGAATCGCGTGCGAGTGCTGGGCGCCAAAGGGAGCAAATCCCCCGAAACGCTCAAAGTCAGTGCCACCTATCGCGACGGCTACCGCGCCGCTGGAACTCTTACCATCCTCGGAGAACACGCCCTGGAGAAGGGAAAGCGTTGTGGGGAGATCGTTTTGAAAAGACTCTTCGATGCCGGCTGGACTTACAGTCAAACTGTCGTCGAATGCTTAGGTAGCGGAGCTAGCATCCCGGTGCTCGCATCAATTCATTCCGAGCAGGATATCTTCGAGACCGTCTTGCGCATCGCCGTCGAATCGCCTTCGAAGGCTGCCGTCGAGGCATTCTCCAAGGAGATGATTCCACTGGTGACCGCCGGGCCGCAAGGCACCACCGGTTACGCACAAGGGCGTCCATCAGTCCAACCAGTGTTCCGTTATTGGCCCTGCTTGATCGACTGCAAGCATGTCCCGAAGAGAGTGCAAGTAATCGAGTCGACGGACTGTTCCAACCCTGTAGCAAACCCAAAGGCTTGGCCTGCTGTTCCCAAACCCAAGCCGACCGGTTCGGCAGCTTGGACCCAACTCCCCAGAAGGGTTTCGCATGGACCGAAGCGACTCGTATCGGTCGCTTATGGCCGAAGTGGCGACAAGGGAATCAACGCCAATATAGGCATCCTTGCCCGCGATCCGGCCGATTACCCGTGGCTCAAAGACTGGTTGACTGCGGAGCGAGTTCGCGAATATTTCCAATCGATGGGAATTGAGCGAGTCGTTCGTTTCGAAGTGCCAAATCTTCATGGTCTGAATTTTCTGGTCTACGGTGTGCTGCGATGCTCGATACGAAATGATGCCCAAGGCAAGGGGCTCGCGCAGGCCCTGCTCGCGATGCCCATCGAGGGTTCCCACTCATGAAAAACAATGGCAAGAGAGTCCACAAGGACCGAGTGGTTTGGGTCGACGGCATGACGATCGGCCAAGTTTTGCGGAAAACCGCAATCGCCTACAGCGACCAAGATGCCGTCGTTTTCCCTGGTCTAGGATGGAGAGTCAACTGGAAAGAGTTTGACCAACAAGTGGACCAAGTCGCTAAAAGTCTAATCGCTCTTGGATTTAAACGCGGGGATCATTTTGGGATATGGGCAACGAATGTACCTGCATGGGTGCTACTTCAGTTTGCGACCGCAAGGATTGGAGTCGTTCTTGTTACGATCAATCCGTCCTACAGGACCGAAGAGTTATCGTTTGTCATGCGCCAAGCCGAACTCAAGGGCTTGGCACTGATCGATCATTATAAAACCACCCATTACTTCGAATCGCTTCAAGAGGCGGTTCCAGAACTAGTTGACTGCGCTCCTGGACAGATCACCAGCAATCAGTTCCCGAAGCTCAAGCATGTGATCTGTTTGCGAGGTCAATCGATACCTGGAAGTTTTTCGTGGGATGAGTTCCTGAAGCTAGCTGAGCGAGTCTCTCCGGACCAACTCGTATCGGCCGAGCGAGAATTAGCGTCGAGCGATCCTATCAATATTCAATATACATCGGGAACAACCGGGTCTCCCAAAGGAGCGATGCTATCTCACCGGAACATCCTTTTGAATGCATTTTTCGCAGGGGAGGGACAAGCATTCTCGTCCAGAGATCGGTTGTGCGTTCCGGTTCCACTGTACCATTGCTTTGGCTGTGTTCTAGGAACCCTCTGTGGAATCATCCATGGCTTAACGATGGTATTTCCCGCGGAAACCTTCCAAGCGGCCCAAACGATGCTAGCGATCGAACAAGAGAAATGCACGGCTGTATACGGTGTGCCAACGATGTTCATCGCCATGATCGAACATGCCGATTACCCCAGCAGGAATCTTCGCAGTCTGCGGACGGGAATCATGGCCGGAAGCCCTTGTCCGATCGAACTGATGCGAAAGGTCACCGGCCAGATGGGAGCCTCCGAGATGACTATTGGATATGGTCAGACGGAGGCTTCGCCGCTGATCACCCAGACTCGAATCGACGACCCAATGGAACTTCGCGTCGGGACCGTTGGCAGGGTACTCGAAGGTGTTGAGGTCAAGATCGTAGAACCGGGAACGAATAAAACTCTTGGTTACAACGAATCGGGTGAACTGTGCGCCCGAGGTCACAATGTCATGTTGGGCTATTACATGCTGCCGGAGAAAACAGCCCAAGCCGTCGATGCGGAAGGCTGGTTGCATACCGGCGATTTGGCTTTGCAAGAACCCAACGG
>JBJTAQ010001043.1:0-4479 GCA_046090945.1 Pirellula sp. | reverse complement strand
CAATATAAGTATACTTAGAACGTATGCGCAAGAGTAGATTTGCAAGTAGAAGACTTTCAGACGAGGTCCATTCGTGGGGCATCATCGGCAGGTGCATGGCGATGAGCATCCGGTCGGCCATCGCAACATCGGTTTTCAAATACGCTACCGCTTCAGGTACCAAGTCGACTTGCGCGAACGTTGCCAATCGGATCAGCTCACCGTTGATCGTCGAATTGCCGGTTGGAAATTCTTGGGCAACGAAGGCCCCGACTTGGGCGTATTCGGTGCCTTTCGCACCGCTGACGTGCAAAGCGACTTGCATGGTTCGCAACAAATCCAGGAAATCTGCGTCGCTGACAAATCCCTTCGTGACTCGCATCAAGTGATCCATGACTTGGGCACAAGTCGTCGGATCGCGGTCGCGATGGACCAAGGCCAAAGAGGATTGAATTACGACTCGGCTGTTGCTGTCGGTCAGGAACTTGCGCCATTGATTCGTGGGGATATTCATCAGCAGACGTCGACCCAGAAATCGCTCTTCGCGAGAATCGCTCAGGAGCAGTGGTCGGATCTCCGTCGGCTCACAAGGTTGACCACTGCGGACCAATGCCTCGCAACTAGCCAATCGAACCTCAGCAGATTCGTCGGCCAAGAGTTCGCGGAGTCTGGCCAACGCCACCGGATCTGTCGCGCATAGTCCCATGAGTCGAGCTGTCTTGGAACGGACTTGGTCGTTGGGTGTTTTCGATAGTTCTGTGAGGACCTCGGGAGTTGGGACCGGGCCCAAGAGTTGCATCAGATCTAGGGCTTGCGTGCGATACCGAGCCGGGTTCTCTTCGCTGAATGCCACCCCGAGGACTTGTTCATCCCAAGCTTCTCCGATCTCGCGTTTGGTGATCGCGACCGCTTGGCGCGAATAAGCCGAGTAGAGTTGGGGCTGACGGATCGCTTTGGCGATGCCATCCCCGAGATTGCGCACGGCATCGGGAATTTTTCCCTGCCATCGCACGCGATAGATCCCACCTTCGGTTCCTCGACCGCCACAGCAGAAGTACAGGGCTCCATCGGGTCCGACTTCGACATCCGTCACATTCATCGGAGTTCCGACGACGAAGTCCTCCGCACGGACTTTGCCCCGGTCCAACATGTCGATTTGCACGGCCACGATCCTCCCCTCGGACCAGTCGGCTGTAAATAGGGCGCGATGATATCGAGCCGGGAATGCAAAGTGGTTATAGATCGCGATTCCTGTGGGGGAGCCCCGTCCTGTATTGGCCAGCGAGCCGAGCCGATCAGGATAGTATTCAGGCCAATTCGCCCAACCACTTCGCCACCCGAATTCTCCACCCTCGACGACTTTGAAGAGTCCCGTGGCTCGGTGCCAGGCCGACCCGATGTCGGCTTCCATATCGCTGTCGTGGAGAAACATCGAGCCATTGGGATGGAAGGCCAGATCGTAAGCGTTGCGCAGTCCACCTGCGACCACGCTCATGCTGCGCTGGGACAAATCGTAACGCACAACAGTCCCACCCGGGGCTTTGACACCCGTCGCATGCCCACCTGGATCCTCGAATCGCGGACGAATCAGGTCCCCTTCGTAGGGACTCATCAACGGTTGGTAACCCGCAGGCGACTCGGCCAGAGCCGCATGGTTTCCGATCGAGAGATACAGACAACCATCAGGACCAAAGGCGATCTGATGCGCACCGTGCTCTCCAGGTGTGCCTTTGAATTTAGCAAGTGTTTCGCTGTTCTCGAGTTCCCCATTGCGATCCTGGTCCATCAAACGATACAGACCCGATCCATCCGGCCCTTCGCCGGTCACGTAGACATCTCCATTGAGGGCCAGCAGACCTTGAACGTTCTTGACGATATCGCAGTAGGGTTTGGTCGTGTCCGGAATACCATCCCTGTTCGTGTCGTACATCAGAACCAAGCCACCACCTTCGACCGATGCGATGATGTGTCCGAATTCGTTGAATGTCATCGCGATCAGCGAGCCGATCTGAGCGTCAGCAACCTCCTCGATCTCAAAACCGGGAACGATCGTGAAACGCTCTTCGAGCGGGTTCTTTCTGTTTCCAACTTGCTGGGCTGCCAAAGGCAACGATTCGGGCTCGGATCCTACCGATTTTGGCTGCGGCTTATCCCCCAGTACTGTAGGTGCGGCTTGAGCGATTGAAGTATCAGGGGTCGAGTTCGCTCCCAGTTGATTCAGATCCACAGCCTCGGACCACGATCCATCATTGAAGTTGACCGCTTGCCAATTGCGTGGTGCCCCCTTGGATGCCTTCCAGTCCGCATCGGATACCACCATCCGCCAATTGCCCTGCTTGGGCTTGAAGTAGAACTCGACACGCACTCCCGGCATGCTCACCCCAGGTGCCGCAACGGCGATCGCTAAAACATTCTGACCAGTGCGAATCGCCTGCTGAAGTTCGATCCGTTGCTTGCCTGTCCCAGCCTTCGTCGGCCGGACCCTTTGACCATTGAAGTAGACCTCGGTCTTGGTCTGGCAATCGATGTCGACAAAACATCGCTCGACCTCAGGCAAGTCCATCGTTCGACGGAAATAACAGTCCCCAGCTTGCTGCGTGTTCGGAGCGAGCGGATCGGCCCACATGAGCCAAGCTTGTGGGCGATTCGAATCTGCTTGAGTTGTGTTTGACTGGATTGAACTTTGAGGGGCGTTTTTGGCGGGAGTTGAATCGGTTTTGGTCTGGGAACCGGAGGGTGCATTGCCCGAGTTGCGGGCCATCGGAAAGGGGAACCAGGAGGGTTTTCGAGGCTCCTGCGCCTGTGAAGCTCCTCCAGAGAGCGTGCACGCGACGAGGCATGCAAGTGCACTGGTCGCCAAGACGACACGCTTGGGATACAACGACGGTTGGTTAGCTCTTGGATTCAAATCGTCCATTGCATCTTCCTTGATTGCCCTGGTGATCTTAAAGGACTGGATCGTTTAGAGCTCAACACTACGAAAAAACAACGTGACGTTTCAAGACCGAATCCTCCCCCTTTCCTCGCTTCGCCATGTTTCGTACCCTGCGCAATTCGTGATCGATCGCTCGGAAAAATAGCGATTCGGAGACAAAACTTAGGCCGATTTGAAAGCGGTCTGCATTTTTCGCAATGAAGCTTGTCAAAATTGCGAATTCGCCTATACTCCAGGGCGAAGCGTCCGCGTGAGAGGCGATTTTCTTGATTGACCTAACATCATGACAGATATGGACTTAGCTCCAACAAGCAACCAGATCCCAACCCGACCAGTCGACCAATTGGTTCTGGACCTGCTGCGTCGTGAGGAGGGACTGACGGTGGTTGATCTGACGGAAAAGTTGGAGGTTACTGCTACGGCGGTTCGCCAACGGCTCGATCGACTAGAGAATGCCGGATATGTCGAGCGACGCAAGAATTCTGCGGGTCGTGGACGCCCAACCTTTTCGTACTTTTTAACCGATTTGGGTTGGCGGCAGGTGGGGGTGACCTACACCGACTTGGCTGTGGCACTATGGTCCGAGATCACATTGCTTGAGGATGTTTCGACCAAGTCGAAACTCGTCGAGCGGGTCTCGAAGCGGATGGGCCGAGCGTTTAGGGACTTGCTACCTGACGGGAGCATCGAGGATCGCATGAAGTCGCTTGCAGGTCTAATGGCTGCCAGGCGAATTCCAGCCTCTTTTGTCAGAGTCGAGGGTTTGCCTGTCCTTTCCGTCCATGCCTGCCCTTATCCGGATCTTGCCAGTCGGGACGCAGATCGCAGCCTATGCCATCTTGAGCAACAGGTTTTGAGCGAGGCGGTTGGCCAACCGCTAGAGTTAAGTTGCTGCAAGCTCGACGGGCACGGATCGTGTCAGTTCAAACCCACTCAAAAACAGATCACCCAAACTTCGAACCTTTAACCAACCTTAGAAACGAACTCGAATGAGCCACCTACTGCGAATTGAAAACTTGCATGTCTCGGTCAACGATAAGCCGATTTTGCGGGGCGTGAACTTGGTCATCAAATTCGGCGAGACGCACGCGCTGATGGGCCCGAACGGTTCTGGCAAGAGCACGCTTGGGTTGGCCATCGCGGGGCACCCGAACTATCAAATCACTGAGGGTTCGATTTGGCTCGACGACGTCAACATGACCGAGATGGAGGCCGACGAGCGTTCGAGGGCAGGAGTCTTCATGGCCTTTCAACGACCGGTAGCCATCCCTGGGGTCAAGATGGCGGACTTCTTGCGCCATGCTGCAACGAATGTCCGTAGACCGGACCGCAAAGAGGGAGAGGATCTGATTCCGATGCGTGAGTTCCGCAAAGAGCTCAAATCCAAGATGGAGCAATTGAAGATGGATCCGGAGTTTGCTCGTCGCTACGTCAACGATGGTTTCTCCGGAGGCGAGATGAAGCGAGCCGAGATTCTAACGATGGCGATGCTGTCGCCCAAGTTCGCGATTCTCGACGAGACCGATAGCGGTTTGGATGCCGATGCGGTGCGGCTTGCAAGCGCG
>JBJTAQ010001042.1:0-4230 GCA_046090945.1 Pirellula sp. | reverse complement strand
CGAGGCCTCCGGCGGCTTTGCATTCCACCTCTCCGTGGCTCGACAGCAGGGCAAGACCCCGCAGGAGTCTGGGATCTATCTGAAGTTACCCGGAGACATAGCCCGCGTTGATTTGGATCGATTGACGATCGATTTCAATAGCACAGGGCATGCGGTCGATGAGGATATAACCGTTACCAATCCGGATGGAAGCACGACTGGAATTCGGCTCACAGTTCCACTTGGCACCAAAGCCAATCCATTCATGCAGGTAGAAATTATCAACCTGCAATTGTTCATTGGACCTACGGGCAATGAGTTCTTTGAACTCAGTGGAGATTTTGGGTTCAGGAAGGATCAAAATGCGATTGTCGGTGTGGCCAGAAACGCGAATATTGTCTTCAAGGTTGGTGCAAACGAACTCTCAACCCGGCAAACCACCCTCGGCCTCCAAATCAATCCCGATGGCGGAATCGCCTTCGATGGTATCGGTACTCCGACGATTCGTCTGCCAGGCTTCCTGGACACAAGTGTGCAGAGACTTCGAGTGGGTTATAACTCGACAGGCGCCGCCTTTGTCGGTGAATTGCAGGTCGGAGAGATCAAGGTTCCGATGAACCTGATGGCCGGTGACAAGTCCGTACCGTTTGTACTAGTTATCGCACTAGGTTTCCAAGCCAAACTCGGAGAGTTCCTCTCGATCTCCGGCGACTTTGCCTTCCAGCGTACTGGGACAAGATCGGGCGGTGACATCACCGTAGCGTCGACTGATGTGAATGCAAGTTTCGACACACCGGCGTTCCGATTGGGTGTTATTCTTGGAAACCTAGGTTTGATCGTAAAGGCCGATGGAGGCGTCGCGCTGTCTGTTAGTGGTGAACCATTCTTGGTGTTCAAGAGTGGGTTTAGCGTCGACGATAGTTTCACGCTCCAAGGGGTTGGCTTTGAGTGGAACTCGACTGGTGCTTCGGTCGACCAAACGCTCGTCGGCGGTTTCGAGAAACGATTGCAGTTGCCTATCGGAACCCAAGCGAATCCGTTTGTTTCGGCAATCGTAACCGGGCTGAAAATCAAGCTCAAGGAATTTGCTTCTCTGTCTGGAGATTTCGCATTCCAGTATCGTAACAACGGCGATATCGCTGTTGTTGCCGACAATACCGATGCGACGATCAGTATCGGTCAGGTCGTTCGTGGCGGCGTAACAAACGCCAAACTGGCACTGCTGATTAAGAACAGCGGCACATTCGCAGTGCAGACCACCGGCGGGGCGGCTTTCTTGAACCTCGGTAATGGCTTGGCTCAAGTTAGTGTTCAGGAGATGGGATTCTCCTACAACAACACAGGAGCCGACATCGATGAACAACTCGATATGTCGGCCTTCCGAATCAGCGTTTCGCTCCGTCTGAACGTCAAGAATGAAGTCACAACCGTGGTGGTCAATGGATTGGAGGCAACAGTCCCCAATTTTGTCAGAATCCAGGGAGATTTTGCAATCCGTAAAGTTGTAGGACCGGGTGCAACCGATGACCAATTGATCGTGCTGACCCGCAATGCCACTGCGATCATGTCGCTGGGAAGTCAGATCAGCCTGGGCGTTCGAAATACGACCATGGCGTTGGTGATCAACGAAGACCAAACATTCATTCTCCAAGCTACCGGCTTGCCTGAAATCAATCTTGGCAATCGATTTGATCCTGGGGTTTCCGCAACGACACTTGGAGTTTCCTACAACAACACGGGCCGCGATGTCGATCAAACCTACTCGATCAACGTCGGTGATGTGGTCCTGAGTATCCCGGTCAAGGTAGATAACGATGTTGCTACTGTTCTTGCGATGGGATTCCAAGCAACCATCGTTAATTTCGTCTCAATCTCAGGTGACTTCGCCTTCCAGAAGCGTCCTGCAACTGGAGACGAACCGGCGTCCCTCTATGTGGTTGCAAATCGAGTGAACGCCTCGTTGAATCTCGGAACTACGGTTCAAGCAGGTGTTTTCAACGCGACCCTGGCGATGATCATCACCCAAGATGGAAAGATCGCGATGCAGGCCTCGGGTGGATCCCTGCTGGACCTCGGTGACGGATTCCTCAGTGCCAGTTCAGAATACGCTGTTGTCGTCTTTAACGACACCGGACGAAACATCGAAAAGCAGATAACTCTCAAGATCAACGATGCTCAGGTTACGGCCCCGTTGTTCGTGGCCGATGGCCAAGTCACCGTTGAGGTTATGGGGTTGACTGCAAGTGTCGATGGTATTTTGACTGTCTCAGGTAATTTTGCTTTCAACAGAACCAAGGGTTCCTCGGCCGATAAAGACGAATTGATTGCCACTGCGACGGACGCATCGGCAACTCTTGCAATTGAGCCGGAAGTTCGAGCAGGTGTTCGAGATGGAGATTTTTACCTGAAGGTTCTCGGCAACGAGACGCTGACGCTGAGCGTCAGCGGTAATGGTTGGATGGACATCGGTCCGGGTACTGCCGTCGCAGTGGTTGAAAACCTCTCGATCGATTTTAGTATCGCGGATGTGCTCACTGGCAACCAGGGGATCACAGGATTCAGTCAGGTACCAGGGAAAATCGATCAGGCCAAGGTCCTCTCGGTAACGGTAACCGGCGCGAGCCTATTCGTCGGTACCGGCGGTTTGCTCAATACGGATCACACCGCCGTAGAGACGCAAGCCGACGCCGTCGGATTCCTGGCAAGCAACGCATCATTCAAGTTTGCTGCAGTTACCAAAGGCGATGCGATTTTCGTTGGAATGGAAGCGAGCGTTGTCAGTGCAGTCCTCAAAGGCACTGTCAGCATGGATGCTCGAGTTTCAGGGAAGGTCAAGGTCAACGCATCCATAAATTCGAATGGACAGCGAATAGACTGGGATAGCGCCACCACTCTTCCATCGACACCAACCAACATTTTGCCTGCGTTGAGCATCGACCAGACGGTACAAGTGAGCGCCTCGGGGGCAGGATCGTTGAATGTCGATCAGGGCACATTGGTAGCCGTAGTACAGAGCATCGATATTTATTTGGTCACAATCGATGTTGACACTGGGAATCCATCCATCAAAGGATTTAGTGTTCAGGATGGCTTGATTGAAGATGCCCAGGTGCTCACGGTATCTATGAGCGGAGCGAGTTTGTTTGTTGGAAGCGGAGGGAAACTCACCGAGGACCGAACAGGAGTGGAACACGAGACCGACGCTGTTGGATTCCTAGTGCAGAACGCTTCGGTCGATTTGGCGTTCGTGATCAAGTCCGGTGTTAGCTTTGCAGGCCTCGAGGTTTCTCTTGACAATGCAACGCTTCTTGGTGTTTCAGCAGTTGATGCAAAAATTACCGGGAAGGCCCGCGTGAATTACACCAGTGCCTCAAGCGGCGCTCGCATCGATTGGGACAGTGCAACGAAGGGAGCAGGGACCTCGGAACGTCTGCACCCTGAACTGAATATCGACAAGGCGGTGACGTTGAGTGCTTCGGGATCGGGGTCGCTAGACATCGACTCGGGAACTCTCGTGGCAGTCGTTCAGGGGGTCACACTCAATCTTGCAACTGCCGATGTCTTGACAGGCAATCCTCTGATCGGTGCCGACGGGACAATCGCCGGCGCTGAGGTGTTCACGGTAGAGATCGATCAAGCTAGTTTGTTTGTCGGCCAAGGTGGATTGCTGTCCCAGGACCGATCTAGCGTGGAGACAAAACCCGATGCGGTAGGGTTCCTGGCTGAACAAGCATCCTTGAAACTCGCAATGGTTACGAAGGCCGGAGTTAGCTACCTCGGCTTGGATGTCTCGGCGCAAAACGCCAAGCTGCTTGGGCTCTCCCTGGTAGATGTGCAGTTAACCGGACACGTGTTCGTTAACGATACGAGTCTTGAAGATGGTGAGCGTATCGATTGGGATAGTGCGGTGACAAACGGCATCAGTTCCGGAAACCTGCTTCCCACCCTCGCGATTGATAAATCTGACCAAATCCGGGTCAAAGCATCGGGGTCACTGGACATTGGGCCTGGGATCGTAGTCGCCGTAGTCGATGAATTGACACTCGATATGGTCACCATGAACTTGGTCACCGGAAACGATCAACTCGGCGACGCCGGCACAATTAGTGATGCTCAGGTCCTATCCTTCCGAGTGAATAAAGCAAATCTTTACGTCGGCAACGGTGGGAAATTAAACGAAACACGCACGCAGATACAGACTGAACAGGGTGCTGTAGGCTTCTTGGTAACCGATGCGGCGTTTGCTTTGGT
>JBJTAQ010001041.1:0-2714 GCA_046090945.1 Pirellula sp. | reverse complement strand
AAACTTCCTGGTCGAGTTCCTTTGGATCGACGATCGACACACCGCTGCGTCCGGCGCGACATGCCCATTCCCATTCAGCCTCGGTCGGCAACCTGTAGGATCCTAGCCCCAAACGCCCCTGTTGGACCTGTGCATCCAATGCATCCAATCCAGATTCCTCATTGAGTCTTTGGCACATCAGGACCGCTTCCTCCCAAGGAACCCTGGTGACCGGATGCTCCGTCGAGTTTGCACGGGGGCGAACACTCGTGTATTCGAGATCTAGGATCGATGGCAGCGAATGGTCAGTACCAAGCACCCTGGCTCGCTCGGCTTCGGTGATTTCGTACTTGCTGATATAGAATGGGAAACTGATACGCACCCATGTCGGCGTTGCCGATGCCCGGATCATTTCCCGCTCGGATTCGTACTTTGTCTGAGCCATGGCGAGGGCGAAATCCTCGTGTTCGTAACCCATTCGATACTCCCCGGGAGGAATCAAAACGAACCGGATTCCGAACTGGTTTTCCGATTCGACGGCAATCCCTAGCGCATCGGACCAACGCTTCTGATACTCTTTTGCAACATCCGATGCAAAGGGAATCCTCAGTTCTTGGATCCACGGATGATCGATCGTCGCAATCGGGCGGCTTGGTATCTGCTCGCTGGGAATCCCAAGAGGCACTGCTGGCCCCTCAGGAACCTCGGTGATGACCTTGGTTACCCGAGGTTGCCGATTCATCAGAAACCCGAGAATCAAAACCCCAGCGATCGCACACAAGGCAGCAAGCCACTTCGAAGGCAAACTCAAGGATGGTCTCGGCGAGGAAATCAGCGATTGATGCCGGCTTGTTGACTGCCAGTCGATCGAATCCAATGCAGCCAGAACATCCCGTGCGGATTTGTATCTGTGATTAGGATCTTTCTGAAGCATCTTTTGGAGGAGCGTTGCGGCTTCCAAGGGGGCATCCTGGCGAACGGTGTTGATCGGCGATGGATCCGAACGGATGACCGATTGCATTTGTGCGAATTGGCTTTCACCCCGGAAGAGCGGCTCGCCGGAGAGCATTTCGTAGAAAACCGCACCCAAGCTGAAAAGGTCGCTGCGAGCATCGGTCGCTTGATCTCTGATCTGTTCGGGAGACATATAACGCGGTGTTCCCACAACCGAATCGGTCCTTGTCAAACGGGAATCTTTATCGTGGCGAACCAAACCGAAGTCGGTGATTTTAGCGACGGTCGGCAACGAGTTGGACAGCAAGATATTGGCTGGTTTCAGATCGCGATGGACGCAACCTAGCTCATGCGCTGCCTGGATACCGAGCAGGATTTGCTGGGCGATCCGATAGAACTCCTCCAAATCGAGCTTACCCTTGTGGGCGAGGAATTGATCAAGCGACTGGCCCTCGACATACTCCATAGCGATGAATGGAATCGGTTCCATGGAGATTCGGTAGACTTCGACGACGTTCGAATGCTTGATCCGCCCCATGGCTCGGGCTTCTTTTTGCAGTCGACCGATCGCGGTACGGTCGCTTGCAAGATCCGTGTGCAGGACCTTGATGACAACGGTTTTTTCAAGGTCCGGGTCGATTCCCTTGTAGACCGTCGCGGTTCCCCCAAAGCTGATCCGGGATTGCACCTCGTATCCTGCGAACTTTCCGATCGAGCCGGGTTGGTCGCTGGGTTCCAAGTGTTCATTGGCCAGTTGCTCGGCCGTGTACCGCTTGGGTTCCTCGAAATGCTTCAATCCACCGAGCAGTTCCGTCGCATCGGGATGGTTTGCGATTTGTTCTAATGCAGTGGTGTTGAGGAAGTCTTCGTCGAGCTGGTAGTGCTCCAGCAGTTTGCGCAGGGACTCTGCAAGCTTCTGGTCGCTTCGGGCGATCTCCTGAAGCCTTGCCTCACGCTGGTTTGCATCAGCGATTTGGATCAGTTCATTAAAAAGGTCGGATTCTTTCATAGGATTCGAGGGCCTTGGAATACGCAGGCCTCACTTAGGAATACGTGAAGCTTGCGTGACATTCCAGGGGGACGACGATTTTTTTGGTTCATCAGGAATCCTTGTGGCTAAGTATCCGTGCTACGGATCCTGTTCGTACTATTACTCAACCTCTTGATCCGTATCGAAGATGCCTTAAGCTTCCGATCGGCTATTGATTTGGTGGCTTGCGGAAAATTTTTGGGAAAAATTTCGCCGACCTGCATTTTTCCTCCCCCGGTTCCCGGCTATATTCATAACGGAATGTTTATGACTGTGCTAGAAATAAGTTGGCATCAGCAATAGGGATGTGCATTCAGATCCAGGATACCATCGGATGGTTTTTCTGGATTCAAAGATGATGAACGGAGTATCGCGATGAATCGAATCAAATTTACCAGCGTGAGCTTCACGCGGATCCTGGGAATCTTTCCACGAATCCTGTTGTCTGCAGATCGATTCCTTGGAAGTGTACTCCTTTTGGTCTTCCGCGGATTTTAGTTGGTAAAAGAGTATTTTTTGGCACTCGGCTTCGCGTTCTTTTTTCTCGAAACGCGGTTGCATTCTTTCCGAGGCTTCAAGAACCTTTCTTAGGATTCGTTCGGCATCGTCAGGAAGGATTTGATCCAGGTTTTTCCATAAAGCCATTTCTTGCGGATTTCGGCGAGCGAGGACTCTCGTAGGGTTGCGATTTTCGAGAGTTCGTAGCCTAGGAAAAACTTCATCCGAACCACCATGGCTGCCTCAGGATCGT
>JBJTAQ010001040.1:0-2417 GCA_046090945.1 Pirellula sp. | reverse complement strand
CTGTGCGCAGCGGATACCTGCGTTCGAATCCGAGCCTTGCCCTGCGGAACCACAGGATAAGAAAACCCGATGACGTAGATCCCTTCGGCCAGCATCGCTTGGGCGACTTTGCCCGCCAAAGCCGCATCGCCAATCATCACGGGAACAATCGGGTGAACCCCAGGAAGAATGTTCACTCCCAGACGATTCATTTGATCGCGGAAAAATTGAGTGTTGGACTCCAAGCGATCTCGCAACTGGGTGGATTCCTGGAGCAGATCCAAAGCTCGGATAGCGCCGGCGACAACCGGTGGTGCGATCGTGTTGGAGAATAGATACGTGCGCGATCGCTGCCGCAGAAGTTCGACCATCTCGGACTTGCCCGATGTGTATCCACCGGAAGCTCCCCCCAAGGCCTTGCCCAGGGTGCCGGTCATGATGTCGATTCGATCCATCACACCACAATGCTCATGCGATCCGCGACCCTTGGCTCCGACGAATCCGACCGCATGGGAGTCGTCGACCATAACCATTGCGTCGTACCGGTCCGCCAAGTCGCAGACCGAGGCCAAATCGGCAATCGTACCGTCCATCGAAAAGACGCCATCGGTCGCGATCAATCGAAATCGAGCCGATTTGGCCTCCTCAAGCTTGGCCCTCAAATCATCCATCGAATTGTTCTTGTATCGCAAGCGCTGGGCTTTGCACAATCGGATTCCATCGATGATGCTCGCATGGTTGAGTTCATCCGAGATGATGGCATCCTCGGGACCGAGAATGGTCTCGAACAGACCGCCATTGGCATCCCAACAGGAGTTGTACAGGATCGTATCTTCGAATCCGAGGAAACGGCTGAGCTGGTCTTCGAGTTGCTTGTGAATCGTTTGCGTGCCACAGATGAATCGAACGCTCGCCATCCCATAGCCCCAGCGGGACAAAGCATCATCGGCAGCTTGGCGGACCAAAGGGTGCTGTGCAAGTCCCAAGTAATTGTTCGCGCAGAGATTCAAATACTCTTTGCCATCGGCCAGCCTGACCATCGTTCCTTGAGCTGAATCGATCACCCGCTCCCGTTTAAACGTTCCAGCCTGCCGCATCGATTCGTTGGCGTTGGCGATATGCTCTAGGAATTGCGCGTTCATGTCGATTTACATCGTTGGCAAGTATTTTGGCTTCATCAAATACAAGCCTTATCGTACCATTCCCGCGCAGATTTCAAAGCCAATTTATTCCTTGGCCTCAGAGCTCGAACCGCTGGATCAGATCCTTCAAATCGTTCATGAACGCTGCAGCTCCGACGCCATTGATGATGCGGTGGTCGAAGGCAAGGGTCAAAAGGGCCCTTTTCTCGAATGCAAAACCATCTCCTTTGGGAACCGGATGGTCGAAGACCTCGCCAAGAGCCAACGTAGCCACGGCCGGAGTAACGATCGCTGGAATCCCGATGCGCATACTCGCCGTCCCAATGTTCGAAACGCTCAAGGTGATCGACGGATCGGCTTGGTCGACCCCTTGGCGAGCCAATTCAATCTTCTGAGTCAACGCTTCAAAGAACTCCTGACGACTCATCTGGTCGGCTGCATGGATCGCAGCCGTTACCAACGCATCCTCGGGAAGCGCAACGGCCACGCCAAGATTGACGCGTCGATACGTGCGATACACGGTCGAGTCACCGACGAGACTCGTTCGGAACCTGGGGTGTTTGGCAAGGGCCTGAACGACGCACCAGAGCATCATCGCAAAACTCGTCTGCTTGCCAGAACTTTCCTTGACCTGCTTTCTGGCATTGTGCAACGCGGTCCAGTCAACCTCGCACACCAAAGTCACTGGTACAGTCGTCTGTACGCTTCGGTGCAATCGATAATTCAGTGTGATCTGCTGCTTGGATACCGGAACCTCGTCGTACTGAGTATCCTCGCCGGTCGCCCTAGTAGTTTCCAAGTAGCGGTCCACATCCTCAGGCATGAGCTTGTTGCCGCGGCGCGGAATCCGGTCGGCGATTTCAAGCAGCCCTTTTTCCTTTAGCATCTTGCGCGTCCTGGGAGGAATCAGAACCGAACTCTCACTGTCGGAACTCTCATTGGCCGAGGCTTCGGATTGACTGGGACCTGTTGCTAACTGACTGGAGCCCGAAGCAGTTGGAGACGGATGACTTGAGTGTGGAGCATCAGCGACCGATGCACCAACCTCCATCGTAGCCACTTCTGTTCCGATCGGTAGAACTGTTCCCTCTTTGACGAGCCACTCGACCAACCGGCCCGCATAGGGTGACTCGACATCGGTCGTCGCCTTGTCGGTCTCCATGACATAGATGGCTTCATCGCGCCGAACCATCTCACCGGGTTGTTTGAGGAACTGCACTAAAAGCGCCTCTTGCAACCCCTCACCCATTTGCGGAATGCGAATCGAAATCATCGGCATGAAGATTAATCCTCCAT
>JBJTAQ010001039.1:0-6245 GCA_046090945.1 Pirellula sp. | reverse complement strand
GTCACTATCGACTTGCGATAGACGAAGCGATGTCGGGTCGGGACTTGGTGCTCGACGAGGCGACTCAGCGGGAGATGGAATTGAGTTTCTCGCGGGGGTTTTCACCCGGTTGGCTTGAGGGTTGCGATCACAAGCGATTGGTACCGGGATTGAGCAGTGCCAAGCGTGGGGTGCTCGTGGGGCGAGTGATACGCAAGAAGGGAGATCGTGTAGTCGCGGAGCTTTCGGCGGGATTGTCCAAGGGTGACGGGGTGGTTTTCCAAGGGGACCGGATCGCAGGTGCCGAGGTTGGTGGCCGAATTTTCCAAATCTACGTCAATCATCAGCGGTTGGATGAGGCGGGTCCTGGGCGAGTCGAGCTTGAGTTTCAAAAGGGGCTGATCCGCGAGGGGGAGATCACCCAAGGGCAAGCGATTTGGCAGACCGATGCGCCGAAGCTTTCAAAGCGATGGCGACAGACGTTTTCTAAGGAATATTTTCATCGCAAGATACCGCTTAAAGTACAAGGGACGATTGCAGTTGGCAGGCCGATGCAGTTTGAAGTTTCATGGCAAGAGGAGCGTGAGGGACTCAGGCGGTCGGATTGGTCGCTTATGCTTGAGCACGCGCATGTACCTGCCAGGGCGAACAAGCATCCGGCGACACAGCAGGGGATTGCAGAGCAATTGAATCGGCTGGGCAATACGCCTTACGAAATCATCGATTGCAAGTTAGAGATCCAGGGTGAGCCGCTCGTGCCCCTATCGGTCTTAGGGGAACTGAGGAAGCAGTTGGTCGAGTCGCTCGATTCGATTCGCCAGAAGATCGATGGACGTCAAGTCGCACCGATGGGGGTTAGCAGCAGGTTTCTTGCGAGGGTAAAAGATTCATCTCAAGCTGTCGCTTCCCAGGAGGCTTCTCCCAGATTGCGGGTGCTATGCCGAACACTGAACCAGCTCGATGCGATCCTCGAGGCGGGAGCTAAAGATGTAGCTGTAGAGTTTCATGATATTCGGGAGTATCGTCAAGCGGTCGAGCGAGCGCACCGGGTGGGCGCAAGTATTTACCTAACGACATTGCGAATATTAAAAGAGGGAGAATTCGGTTTATTCAAGGCCTTGCATAAGCATCCTGCAGATGGATGGCTTGCAAGAAACCTCGCTGCTATCAAGTATGCCACGGAGCATGGCATCGCGGTCGATGCTGACTTTTCGCTAAACATTACCAACCCGCTAACAGCCAAGTGGTTGATGGATCAAGGTGTGTCGCGGGTTACAGCATCGTACGATATGAATCGGGATCAATTGATGGAGTTCATTCATGCGATTCACCCCGAATGGGTAGAGGTTGTAATTCACCAGCACATGCCGATGTTTCATATGGAGCATTGCGTCTTTTGTACGGTGCTCTCGCCGGGTACGAACAAGTCGAATTGTGGGCGACCTTGCGATCGTCACGAAGTTAAATTACGGGATCGAATCGGGGTCGAGCATGTTCTGCATGCGGACATCGGTTGTCGCAATACCTTGTACAACGGTAATGCGCAGAGCGGCGCAGAGGTTGTGTCCAAGTTGATCGCAAGCAAGATAACGAGATTTCGAATAGAAATTTTGCGAGATGCTCCTGCGAGTGAATTGCATCGACTCTGGGAGCTTTACAACAATCTTTTGCTTGGGAAAATCGACGGGTCGACGGTTTGGAAAACACTCAAGGCAGAAAATCGTTTAGGAATAATTCGCGGAACTTTGGAACAGCCGCGGAACCCTTTGGCCATTTTGTAGTTTAAAGATCGGCAGTTTACACAATGCACAATACTACGGATTCGAAAGCTGACAACGACTTCATGTTGCTAGAGCAGATCGCAGAGGATCAAGGTCTTGTCGCCGCAGCGCAAGAGCTTGTTGAGCGAATGAGGCAGCAGAGGTTGTATCCTGAGTTGTTCGAGGCTCGTAAGATGTTGCATCGTGTGGAGCTGGGTTTGCCTCCAGTGCATGTCGATACCGTCGGCTCACACGGAAATAAGTCGGAGGCGATCAAAACGGATTCCCACGTGCAGGATGAATTGGACAAGAGGCTTCTTGACGCGTGTCGAGAGGTTGGAGCTGGTCTGATTCAATCAGGTCGATTGCAGGAGGGTTGGATGTATCTGCGTGCTGTCGGCGATGATGCTTTTGCATCGGAGGCGATGGCTGCGATCGAGCCGACTCAAGACAACCTCGATCTGCTGTTGAATCTGTACGTGCATGAGGGGATTAATATTGGTCGCGGAACCGAGCTGTGTTTGAAGATGCGAGGTACATGCAATACCATCACCATGCTCGATTCGATTGTCGCGATGCGCGGTCGATCGGATCAGCAGGCTGCAGTGGGGGCTTTGGTAAAGCATGTTCATCAAGAACTGCTTGCGAATTTGATAGCCGATATCAAGAGGCGCAAGTCTGACGTGCAAGCGCCCGAGGATCATAGCATTGTTGCTTGGCTCGGGCTGCTTCCAGGCTTGCTGCGCGATGGTACGTACCATTTGGATACGACCCACTTGGCATCGACTGTTCGGTTTGCTCGCGTTTTGGATGATCCGCCAATCCTGAGGCTTGCGGCCGATTTGGCTGAGTATGGTCGTCAATTGCATGCGCAGTATCAGTATTCGAGCGAGGAACCTTTTGCGGACTTGTATCCAATGAGTCTGGCTTGGTTTCGAGCTTTGCTGGGTGAGCATGTCGATGCGGCTTTGAGAGTTTTCAGGCAAAAAGCGGAATCCTTGGACCTAGATGAACATGGTTCGATTGGAATCGAAACTTATGCTGATTTGCTCGCGAGGATTGGCCGGCCGGCAGAGGCTGCCAAGTACCTGATGCGGTCGATGCCCGATGGAATGCGCCCTTTTGGAGTTGCTCCATCGTTGATCGAGTTGGCGAGCGCTTCGGGTGAGTTCGATCCGATGAAAGAACATGCACGGACTCGAGGCGATTTGATTGGTTTTGCGGCAGCTGTGTTGCAAAGTCACTACCAGCCCCGGGGCTAAGTCAGCTTTCCCTAAAACCCTGCTACCTGCCGAACGATTTGGCAAACACGAGGTTTCTCTCACAACAGGGTTTTAGGGTTCCAAAATGCCTACAAAGGTTTTATTGGTTGAAGACGATCCAGCTCTTTCTGACGCAGTACGCGAAGGGCTCACGGATGAACATATCGACACGGTGGTCGTATCGAATGTCAAAGATGGTTTGGAGCAAATTCGTAATCAAAGGCCCGATGCGGTTGTTTTGGATTTGATGCTGGCTGGTGAATCAGGCTTTGACCTGCTTCGCACGGTTCGCTCCCAGCGAGACCAAACACCCATCCTGATCATCAGTGCCTTGGGTACCACCGAGCATCGGGTCAATGGACTCATGGCCGGTGCTGACGATTATCTTGTCAAGCCATTCGAGCTCAAAGAGTTGCATGCTCGGATCGTTGCAAACATTCGACGGAACCAGCAGCAAGAAGGGCCCGTATTGACGTTTGGGCCGCTGCGACTCGAACTCACCACGCGAAGAGCATTTCGTGAGGGCAAGGAGTTGCGGCTCTCGCCAACTGAAATCTCTCTGCTGGAACTGTTCATTCGACATGAGAACCAAGTGCTTTCTCGCAAGATGCTCTACCATCAACTCTGGGAAAGCAATTGGGAGAGCGAAACGAATGTGATCGAGGTTCATATCAATCGGCTTCGAAGCAAGGTGGATCGTGGGTTCTCCAAATCGTTGATCCATACGGTTCGCGGGCGAGGTTATATGCTCTCGGAGAATCCTCCGCAGGGAGCGAAGCTTGCCGATGAACTGGTTTCGGATTCCGAAAACTCGATCGCTTCTTGATTGAAAATCGTCGATGTTCGCTTGGTCAAATCTGAAAATGACGACTAAGGCGGCGATTATCCTGGTCCTTTCGACCTGGTTGTCTGCCGCTACCATCGGATTGGTCAGCCGTGCCTCGTTTAGGTGGCTAGTGCTTTCCCAGATCGATCGGGAACTCAACGATGTCGCAAGAGACTTTCATGCAGTTCTGCGCAACGAACCTTATCCGTTTGACGAGGTGAGAACTGCCCGTTGGAATCGACGGGTTTCGATTCATCCTGTCTATCACCATTTCTTGAATGTCATCGACGAGGATGGGAACGTTCTGTGGAACTCAATCAGTTCGCCCGTTGCTATCGAAGGTGTGGTTCTTGGTCAGCAATCCATTCAGGAGGCTGGTGGGTTCCGCATCGTGCATAGGGATTTGGATTTGTTGGTCCAGGACCCTGCCGTATCCGGTGATCGAAGATTGATTCCCAAAAAAGCGATTCTCCAGGTCGGCTGTCCGACTGATTTGGTGTCGTTGGCGATGCGGGAACTGGATCGATGGATTTTTCCGCTCATCGGCGGGTTGCTCTTGCTTGTACCGCCACTTGCATGGCTGGTCGCAAGATGGCTGCTTTTGCCGTTGCAGAATCTAGCCAAGCAGACCGATCAGATTCAAGTCACCGAGGGGGGAGCGATTCATCGCAATGGCAATCGCGATGAAATCGACCGTCTGGCAGCGACGATCAATGGACTTTTGGATCGGACTAGAAGCCACTTGCGAAGCAACGAAGATTGGATTGCAAACTCTGCCCACCAGCTTCGCGGTCCCTTGGCTGCCATCATGAGCAACGTCGAGGTGGTCTCGAATCGTATCAGCGATGGGAAAACCGGCGAGATGCTCGAAAAGGTAGTCATCGAGTGCAACTATCTGAACAAGATCGTGAATCAGTTGCTATTGCTCGGCGAGGTCAGTTCAGAAAATACGTCTGCTACCAAGCAACCGATTGCTTGGGAACGCCAAGTTTCTCAAGCGATCGAGTTGTTTGAGGTCCTCGCTAGTGAAAAAGGGATCGAAATGGAATTGACCCGATGCGAACCAGCGATCGTCCAAGGCAATCCCGTTCACTTGCGATTCATCGTCCAGAACCTTATCGAAAATGCGATCAAGTATACAGAGTCTGGTGGGCGGATCTGGGTCAGTCTAACCAATGACGCCGAACGGGGTTTTTGTCGATTGGAGATCAAAGATACTGGGATTGGAATCTCGAAAGCCGATCAGGAGAAGATTGGTGATCGGTTTTTTCGCAGCAATACAGGGCGTAACCCGGCGACCACTCCGCGAGGCTCGGGGCTGGGTTTGAGCATCGTTTTGAACATCGTTGAGTCCCTCAAGGGAAGCTTCAACCTGGAGAGCGAGTTGGGTCAAGGTACTACGATCGCAATTGATCTGCCGTCGGAAAGCAGTAGTGTTCCTGCTTCAACCCTTTTGGGGAACAAGCGAGCTGTCGGTAGGCCTTGGTCTAAAAGTCGTTGAACCTAATTGGCCTTTTCGTCGCGAGACGTCTGTTCTGGATTTCGAAGTGGCATGAGGGCGATCAACGACGCAGAGATGATGCTCGTGACCACCAAAAAAAGCACTCCGTATTCATAGCTACCAAACTTGTCCTTGACGTATCCAATCACCGTGGGCCCGAGGAAACCTCCGAGATTTCCGATCGAGTTGATCAATCCTACGCTGCCGGCCGCTGCTGTCGAAGTCAAAAAGAAACTAGGTAACGCCCAGAACGCGGGCATATAGGCTTTCATACCAGCAGCACCGATCGTAAAGCAGATCATCGTGAGCCAGATGTGCTTTGGAAACATCGCGGCGCATAAAAGGCCGATCGATCCGAGGACGACTGGTAATACAGAGTGCCATCGTCTCTCATGGAAATGATCCGAGGACCAGCCTATTCCCAATTGGCCAATGATCACCAAAATCGAGGGGATGATGACCAGCCAAGCAACATAGGAAGGTTCGAGGCTGTACCAATCTTTGAGGATGCTCGGAAGAAAGAACTCGACGCCATAATTTGCCGTTACGATACCGAAATAGATCAATGCAAGAAGCCAGACGCGGGGGTTTGCGAGTCCTGCTAGGAGCGAGTGGTGGTGCACGGAACTGATCTTAGCTCGATCCGAAGCCAGTTCATTTTCCAGAGCTTCCTTCTCACTTTGGGTGAGCCATTTCGCATCGCGAGGTTTATCTGGGAGCAGGTAGAGGACTGCAATACCCATGATGACAGCCGGGATTCCCCAAAAAATGTAGATCCATTGCCAGCCTTTGAGCCCCATGAGATCTGGATGGGTGACCATCGCGCCATCGACACTCATCGTTCGGCCGATGTTGATAAAGAATCGGGATACGTTTGGTCCGACCATCATGGCGATTGGGGACGCGATCAGGAAGTA
>JBJTAQ010001038.1:0-1570 GCA_046090945.1 Pirellula sp. | reverse complement strand
CACACGATTCAGCAACCAGCTCCGCCTGGGGCAAAACAACTTGAGTGGATTACTGAGTCGATCATAGTCGGTCAAAACCGACATGGTCCAACCGACGGCTGCATCGCAATGGATTTGCGGCATCGGCTCGGAATACTCTTTGGACTTTAGCTCTGCACACTCCCTAATCGCCTTGACATCGTCGATTCCGAAACCATCGGTCGTGCCAAAGGTGGCACAGATATAAGCCACCTTGGTCTTTTCGCGGTAGAGCTGGTCAAGTGTTTCCTCAAGCCTATCGATCCGCATGCTTAGATTCTCATCGGTCGGTATTTCGATCAAATTCGAGGTGCCGATCCCGAGCCAACCTGCAACGGTCTGATTCGAATAGTGGCCAGCTTGGGAGCAGATCCCAACGACTCGGCGTCCTTGGATGCCCGTCTTCATCGCACCGGGCAAGACGCGTTCCAGGCCAATTTTTGCGCCGTAGAGGTTGGAGATGGTCCCTCCGATGGTAAAGACTCCCCAGGGGTCGATCGTGTGGTAAAAAATTAAATTCGCCAGTGCCGTGATCGCTTTGACTTCGAGTTCATTCGAGCGTTGGCTGTAGCGATCGGTGCAAAGGTTCGGGTTCTTCAGCAGACATGCGATTGCACCGATTAGGGACGCCTGATTGGCCGGGCCTCGGACATTCTCCAGGTGAAGTGGGTTATTCCAGCTATCGGTTCCCCAGAAGTAGGGAAAAATCGCGTCCCGAGCATCTTTAAGGTTACCTGGCAGTTCGTGAATTTCCGGGTTCATCCGAGCCGTCTCGTAATTTTGGCTCATGATTTGCGCCGGCGTTAATGCTTGTTCGGCGGCGGCCGAGGAGAGGAGTTCGGAGAAGATTTTTACAAGTTCCGTTTGATTCCACTCGAAGAACGTGCTCAGCAATTCCTGATATTTTTGTCGATCCATTACCGCTGCTTACCCTCTCCTCGCTCGACCATGTGTTGCTGATGTTCGATTTCGGCTGGCAGGACCTTTTTATCGCTTCCAACCAGCCAGTTTGCTGCATTGAGCAACAGTGCGGAGAAAGCGTCGTTCTGGAAATCGCTTTCGTGCCCGAGTGAAGTATAGAAGGACCGACCAGCATCGGCGCGTAGGAAAGTCCACGCCACAGGTTCGGTATCTTGTTCGGAAATCTTTCCGGTCCACAAGACATTCGTGCCGGGACGAAGCGGGGAGACTTTGTAAAGGGAGCCTCGACTCTGGAAAAGATCCAAGCCGAAATCCTTGGGCGAGATCAGCGGATGGTCGCAGTGTTTGGCAACACTTACCGAGTTCAGCAATTCGTTGCCATAGTGATTCGTGTAGTTACCTCCAAATACCTCAGCGTCGAATTCAGGCCAGTCATCGAGCCCTTCCGACGGCCGTTTGCCTCTTAGGCTGAAGGCGTGGCTTGCGGTTCGGATCCCTAAAACGGGTTTTCCCAGAGCGATGAAATTTCGGATTTGATCCAGTTGTGATTTCGGCAGGGGTCCAACAAACAGGATATTTTGGTGGATCTTATCCTCAGCAGTAGTCAACCGTTCAAAACTTTTGACAGCAG
>JBJTAQ010001037.1:0-10007 GCA_046090945.1 Pirellula sp. | reverse complement strand
TCCTTCCCCTGACCAGTAATTGATTACCTAACTATGAATCGTACGAACCCTGCTCTGTTTTTCGCGATCGTCTTGGTTAGCTTTTGCCCAATTAGCGTTTTGACTTTGCCGATCGCCGCTGATGCACAAGACTTTATCCCTCGCAAGCAAACCAAACCTCCTGGACCACCACTGAGCCCCAACGAAGCTATCTCCCGGATGACCGTCCCTGAGGGCTTTCACGTGGAATTGGTCGCCAATGAACCAGACCTGCAAAATCCTGTCGCGATGGCATTCGACGATGCAGGCCGAATCTATGTCACCGAGAGCTTTGAATATCCCCGCCATGAACCCGGACCCGGTAAGGACCGGATCAAAATCCTAAGCGACACCGATGGGGACGGCAAGGTGGATCGGGTGAAGGTTTTTGCTGAAGGATTGAATATCCCGTCGGGTATCGCTGTGGGTCACGGCGGTGTTTGGGTGGCGAACGCTCCGGACATCCTCTTTCTCCAAGACACCGATGGAGATGATGTTGCCGACAAGTCGACCGTCGTTGTGACCGGCTTTGGAAGAATCGATACTCACGAATTGCCCAATGCGCTGACCTGGGGACCCGATGGTTATCTCTACGGCCTAAATGGGGTATTCAATCCATCGGTTGTCGAGCAAGATGGCAAGCGACATGAGTTCACTTGCGCGATGTTTCGAATCCATCCACGCACCAAGAAGTTCGAGATCTTCTGTGAGGGTACGAGCAATCCTTGGGGAATTGCCTTCGATCCGGTTGGCAGTGCGTTCGTCAGCGCTTGCGTGATCGATCACCTATGGCATCTGACTGAAAGCGGATATTACCTGCGGCAAGGGGGCCCCTACCCTCCCCACACTTGGTGGGCCGAGTCGATCGTCAAACACAAGCATCAAATGGCGGCTTACTGCGGGATCGAATACTTTGACTCAGATGCCTATCCGGAGGCTTATCGAGACAAACTCTACATGGGGAACATCCATGGTGGCTGCATCAATGTCGATCGAATCGAACGCACTGGGGGGACCTATCAAGGGTTCGGGGAACCCGATTTCCTAACCGCAAACGATGTCTGGTTTATGCCAGTGGCTCAAAAAATCGGCCCCGATGGTTGCTTGTATGTGCTCGATTGGTACGATCGCTATCACTGCTACCAAGACGCATCAGCTGATCCCAAAGGGGTTGATCGAGGCCATGGAAGGCTCTACCGAATTGTCCATTCCAAGCGGCCCGAGATACGTCACAAGGACATCTCCAAGCTCAGTGAGTTGGAACTGATTTCTGCTCTCTCGGACCCGAACTTGTTCGTTAGACAAAGGTCTCAATTGGAAATCTCCGAACGGGGTTTGACCAAGGATTCGGCAGGTGCGATAGAACTTCAAAAGCTTGTATTGGAAACCACATCGGCCAAGTCACAGATGCATGCGATCTGGGCTCTTGCAGGTTCCGGGGCCCTGAGCGAGGCTTTTTTAGACAGGCTACTTAGCCACTCGAATTCCGAAGTTCGGGCCTGGGCCGTTCGACTGACTGCAGACCAATACCCCAAAAATGAAACTCTCGTCTCTGCATGTCGCAAACTCGCCAAAGACCCTGATGCTCGCGTGCGGGTCCAGGTAGCGATTGCCGCGCCCAAGTTCCATCGTGCGCTGAACGATGAGGCTGCTTGGGTTGCTACGGAGTTGGATGTGTTGGATGCCAGTTCCGAAGATTTGTCGAAGGACCCCCTCCTCGGCCGAATCGTCTGGCAAAATCTGAAGCCGGTTTCTGAGGCTGCAACAGAGCCCATCCTTGCATCGCTCAAGCGATCGGGTGCCAATACCAAAACATTGCTTCACGCACTACTGCCTCGCTTTGCAGCCCTATGGACCGATCGACTGCCGAAATCGGACTTTAAGCAAGCGGATCGCAAAGCCGTTGAAGATCTTTTTTCGCTAAGAGAGATTCTTCGCAAGAATGATCCTAGCTTGGCAAGCACCATGGTTGAACCCCTGATCCATCGAGCGTTGAATCGAGGCTTCGATACGGCGGAATTGAAGCAGGTAATCCGCAAGTTCTATGCTCCTCCAATCGATACTGCTTGGGATGAATTCAAACCCACGGATGCTTGGGATAAACAGCAACTATTGCTGGGATTACTCGTGGGAGACACCCAAGCGATCGCGGTTGCCAAAGTCCACGTTGCCGATCCTATACAGCCACCTGCAGTTCGTCAGGATCTACTCCGTTTTCTGGCACAAGAATCTCCACAAACTGCTCGCACCATGCTCACCCAAGTGCTCGAACTAGAGTCCAAGGGGGTCGCTCAAGATCGTGCGTGGCGCGATACGGCTATCGACTTGGGGATCGAGAAATACGAAGATTCAGATCGTTATGCCCTCGAAGGACTTGTTCCTAAATTGCCCGTGCCGCTGCAAGTATCCATTGCCGAACGCATGTGCCAACGCGAGCCGACGGCAAGCGTGCTTCTCTCATGGATCGCTGGTGGAAAACTGCGCAAGGAATTGCTTAGCCCGAATCGAATCCGATTGTTAGCGACCCAGGGATCCTCGAGTGCCAAGGAGTTGACTGCGAAGGTCTTTGGCACCGTCAATGTCGAGGGAACTCAAGAGCGGGAACAGGTTGTGCAAAGGGTCAGCGAGCAACTTAAGGGAAGAACCCGGGGGGATGCTCATCGAGGCTGGGCGGTCTATGAGCGGATTTGCGGCCAATGCCATGTGATGCACTCGCGCGGGATCGAGGTCGGACCGAATATTACAGCCAATGGACGCGGTTCTTTCGAACAACTCCTCGTGAGCATCTTCAATCCCAGCCTCGTCATCGGGGACGCTTATCGATCCGTGACGGTTCGAACCACCGATGGTACGATCATCACAGGACTCTTGGTATCTCGCGACGATCGAAAGACAGTCATCAAGACGCAGGGTGGCAAAGTGGTCAGCGTTGCGGCCGAGGAGATCGACGCGTATCAGCAGGACAAGAAGTCCTTGATGCCAGAGGGGATAGAAAACCAGCTATCACCTCAAGAGCTTGCCGATCTGATGGCGCTTCTTTCGTTGGAAAGGGCTCCGGAGGAACGCGACAATCGCATCATCTCCGGCACACCTGAAAAGCTGCACAACCAAAAATAGGTGAATCGCAGCTTAGGTGACTGACTTAATCACGCCGCGAGCAGCCAACAAATCGAGCACTTGGCCGACACACTCGTCGATCGTTTGGATGCCCGAATCGATGACCAAGTCGGCCTTATCGGGATCCTCATACACGGCGCTGACTCCTGGGAAATTCGGCAACACACCCGCCTCTGCCTTCGCGTAGTGTCCCTTGACATCGCGGGCCTTGCGCACCGACTCTTGCGCCCTGAGGTGCACGACAATGAAGCGATCTTTTCCGACCAGTTCCGCAACTCTCTGACGGATCGATTCGCTCGGAGCGACGAACGCAGCTAAACAGATCAGTCCCGCATCATTCATGATCCGTGCGATATGTGCCGAACGCCTTAGATTCTCGCTTCGATCTTCCACCGAATAGCCGAGATCTTGATTGACACCACTTCGCATCTTTTCCCCATCGAGAACCGCGACAGCTCGTCCACGATCGAACAAGGCTCTTTCGACGGCTCGGGCAATGGTCGATTTACCAGTCCCTGTAAGTCCGGTAAAAAGGACGGTTGCCGGAGATTGCCCGAACCGGGCTTGACGCTCCTGCGAGCTGACTTCCGTGGTCATTGCTGCCTGCGAGGTCTCTTGTTCGGTAGCTTCCCAAGCCGCTTTGGGTCTGGCTGTATCCCTATCGGTGATCATCCCGGCACCGACGGTTGCATTCGTTAACCGATCGATGATGATGAAAGCACCGGTAGAGCGATTGCGTTTGTAGGCATCAAAGTAGATCGACTGACTCAGGGTGATCGAGCAACGCCCGATTTCATTGAGTTGCAGTTCCGGGGCTGGAGATCGATGGAGCGTGTTGACGTCGACTCGATACCGCAGCGAGTCGACTTGACCAGGAATAGTTTGGGTCGACTGTTTGAACAGGTACGTCTTACCCGGGAGCAGTGGCTCTGCGTTTAGCCAAACAACGGTCGCGTCGAATTGATTGGTCGACTTAGGAACATTCCCGGGCCGGACAATCATATCGCCGCGCGAGCAGTCGACTTCGTCTTCGAGAACTACCGTGATCGACTGCGGACAGAAGGCTTCCTCTAGATCGCCGTCTTGAGTGACGATGCGCTTGACCTTGCTGGTCCGCTTGGATGGCAGGACCATGATTTGATCCCCTTGACGCAGGATCCCCGAAGCGATGGTGCCACAGAAACCACGAAAGTCCAGGTTGGGACGATTGACGTATTGGATGGGCAAGCGGAAGTCTTCGAAGTTTCGATCTGAACCGATGTAGACGGTCTCGAGGAAGTTCATCAGTGTGCTGCCTCGATACCAAGGCATATTGGCGCTCGGCTCGACGACGTTCTCGCCATGCAAGGCAGCCAAGGGGATAAAATGCAGATCGGGCAAATCCAATCGCGATACAAACTGCTTGTAGTCCTCGCAAATCTCATCAAAGCGAGCTTGGCTGTAGTTAACCAAATCCATTTTGTTGACCGTCACCACGACGTGACGGATCCCAAGCAGCGAGACAATGAAACTGTGCCGCTTGGTCTGCGTCAAAACGCCGTGCCTTGCATCGATCAGAATAATCGCAAGATCGGCTGTCGAGGCTCCAGTGGCCATGTTTCGAGTGTACTGCTCATGCCCCGGAGTATCCGCGATGATGAATTTGCGCTTGGCCGTTGAGAAGTATCGATAAGCGACATCGATCGTGATCCCTTGCTCGCGTTCGGCTCGCAAGCCGTCGGTCACGAGGGCCGGGTCGAATTTGCCTCCGGTCGTCCCGTGGACTTTGCTCTCATTTTCCAACTGCGCAAGCTGATCCTCATAGATCATCTTGCTGTCATAGAGCAACCTGCCGATCAGGGTGCTCTTTCCATCATCAACACTTCCACAGGTGATGAATCGAAGCAACTCTTTGCGTTCGTGCTGTTCCAGATAAGCCAAGATATCCTTGGCGATCAAATCACTTTGGTGCGACATCTTAGAAGTACCCCTGCATCTTTTTCAATTCCATCCCCGCGCCCCCTCCGTCCTTGTCGATCACTCGCCCTTGCCTTTCGGAGGTTTTCGTCAGAAGCATTTCCTGAATGATCTCCGGCAAGGTGGACGCTTGGGACTCGACAGCACCGGTCAGTGGCCAGCAACCGAGCGTTCGGAATCGAACCATCTTTTGCTCGATCACCTCTCCTTCCCTTAATCGGAATCGATCGTCGTCAGGACTGATCAGCACGCCGTTGCGAAGCACCACCGGACGCATCTTGGCCAAGTACAGACTCGGCAACGGAATGTTCTCCAAGTAGATATACTGCCAGACATCGAGCTCAGTCCAGTTCGATAGAGGAAAGACTCGGATGCTCTCTTGAGGATTGACTCGGCAGTTGTAGAGATTCCACAATTCGGGTCGCTGATTCTTTGGATCCCAGCGATGGAACTTGTCGCGAAACGAGAAGACTCGCTCTTTGGAACGGGACTTTTCCTCGTCTCGACGAGCGCCACCGAAGGCAGCATCGAATCCATATCGAGTCAACGCCGCTTTGAGAGAATCGGTTTTCATTACCTCAGTATGCTTGTCGCTATTCTCGAACGGGTCGATTCCGAGTTTGAGCCCTTCGTGATTGATATTGACCAACAATTCGATTCCCAAGTCATTTTTGACATAGGAATCACGAAACTCGATCATCTCCCGGAACTTCCATGTCGTATCCACGTGCAAAAAGGGGAAGGGTGGTTTGGCCGGATAGAAGGCTTTGAGAGCCAGGTGAGTCATCACCGCAGAGTCCTTGCCGATCGAGTAGAGCATTACTGGCTTTTTGAACTCGGCGGCCACCTCGCGGATGATATGGATGCTCTCAGCCTCGAGCTGTTTTAGGTGGGTCAGGTTGTAGGAATTCATTGCGTCGCTCGCTAGGATTGCTAGCTGATAGGAAACTTCAGATTCTGCCGAGTTTTTACCGAATTTGTAGGGCTTAGGTCAACGGAACCTCGCGTGGAGTCGCGAGGGAAAGATCAAACATTGTCCAGGGCGATGCCATGGAGAATAAAAAAAGACGCAAGCCTTTCGACCGCGTCTTTTCGATTCTACAGGACGAACGAATGTTTGACAGCAAAAGGTCTTTAAGCCTTAGCTCGGGCTGCCAGTTGCTTCTTGCGTTCGTTGATGATTTCGTCTTGCAAGCTGCGTGGAACAGCCGAGTAGCGAGCTAATTCCATTGCAAATGTTCCCTGGCCTTTGGTCATGCTTCGCAGGTCGGTGGCATATCCGAAGGTATTTGCTAGGGGGACTTCGGCGGTGATGTACGAGACACCATCGCGGGCATCGGTGTTATTCACCAACCCCCGTCGGGCGATGATATCGCCAACGACGGAGCCTTGGTCGTTTTCAGGACATTCGATATCGCACTTCATGATCGGTTCGAGAAGCATGGGGCTGGCGGCTCGCATGGACTCTCGGAAACAGTCACAGGCAGCGATATAGAAGGCCCGTTCGCTCGAGTCCACATCGTGGTAGCTACCGTCTTCCAAGTCGATCTTAACACCCACGACCGGAAACTCGGCCAAGGGGCCTTTGGTCATCGAATCGCGGAAACCCTTTTCCACGGGTGGAATGAATTGCTTGGGGATCCGACCTCCGGTGACGTGATCTTCGAATTCGAAGGTCTTCTCACCTTCGGGATCCATCGGAGAGAGTTTGCCGACGATGTGGGCGTACTGTCCGGAACCACCGGTTTGCTTCTTGTGCTTGTAGTTGAATGGGTAGGCTTCACCTGGAGTTTCGCGATAGCTGACCTTCGGTGCGCCGACTTGGACTTCGACTTTGTATTCGCGCCGCATTCGCTCGACGTAGATATCCAAGTGCAATTCACCCATCCCACAGATGATGGTCTCGCTGGTTTCCTCGTCGTTGTAGACTTGGAAGGTTGGATCCTCTTTTCGGAACCGGTTCAAGGCCTTGCTCATCTTGTCGGCATCAGCCCGGCTGGCCGGGTTGACCGCGACTTTGATCACTGGCTCGGGAACGTACATGCTTTCCAGGGTACAGAAGTCCCGATCATCGCTGTAGGTTTCACCGCTGGCGCAATCGATACCCATAATGGCAACGATGTCGCCCGCTTCAGCGATGTCAACTTCCTCACGCTTGTCGGCGTGCATCCGGACGATTCGGCTGAAGCGTTCTTTTTTGCCGGTTCGCTGATTGACGTACATTTCGCCCTTGGCGATTTTACCCTGATAAATCCGCATGAACGTCAACTGTCCGAACGGATCCTCAACGATCTTAAAGGCCATGCCGACGAAAGGCTTATCGGGCTGCGGCTCGAGCGCCATCTTTTCGTCTTCGTTGCCAACCTTTCGGGCCGAAATCGATCGCTCGAGGGGGCTAGGCAGGTATCGCAAGACAGCGTCCAGGAGCAATTGCACGCCCTTGTTCTTGTAAGCAGATCCGCAGAAAACGGGGGTGATCTTGCGAGCTTGGGTAGCATCCTTGCAGGCTTGATAGATCAAATCCGTGGGGACCTCTTGCTCGTTGAACAGCAGTTCCATGAGTTGTTCGTTGAAGTCCGAGAGGCCATCGAGCATCTTCTGCCGCATCTCTTTGGCTTTGGCCAAGTAGTCGGCTGGGATTTCCTCTTCGCGGATCGTTTCACCTTTTTCGCCGTCAAAGTAGAAGGCCTTCATGGTGATCAAATCAATCACACCGTCGAAAGTCTCGCCGGCCCCGATTGGGATCTGCATCATGATCGCATTGGCATTGAGCTTGTCGCGGACTTGCTGGGCGACGCGGTAAGCATCGGCACCGGTCCGGTCCATTTTGTTGACGAATGCCAAGCGGGGAACGCCGTAGCGACGCATTTGGCGGTCGACCGTCAGAGACTGACTCTGCACACCGCCGACAGAGCAAAGAACCAAGACCGCTCCGTCGAGAACCCGCAGCGAACGTTCGACTTCGATTGTAAAGTCGACGTGTCCTGGGGTATCGATCAAGTTGATGATATTGTCCTTCCACTGCAATTGGGTCGCAGCCGAGGTGATGGTGATTCCCCGCTCTTTCTCCAACTCCATATAGTCCATCGTCGCGCCGTCGCCGTCACCCTTAACCTCTTCGATCTTGTGAATACGTCCGGCGTAGAACAAAATCCGTTCGCTGAGGGTGGTTTTGCCCGAGTCGATGTGTGCGCTGATACCGATGTTGCGTAGTTTGGTAAGGTCCATAGTGTTGTTGATTCACCCGCAGAAAACGAAAATGTCCCACATTTCCTAGAAATTGACGAGTTCAGAGTTTACAAAAGTCTCGATTTCAGAAAAGACCAAATCAAGCATTAACGCCAAGCGTCGCGACAACTAGAATACGGCCCATATTGAAGTGATTTGGCCTTGAAGCGTCTACCGAGACTCCCCCCCATGCGGCAATGGATCGACTGGATTTTACACGTTGACAAGCACCTCCTGGAACTGATGGAGGCCGTCGGGGCACCTTGGCTCTACACGATCCTTTTCCTGATTGTTTTCTGCGAAACCGGCCTGGTTGTGCTTCCCTTCCTACCCGGCGATTCCCTTCTTTTTGCTGCCGGATCACTGTGCGCGATCGATGGAAGTCCGATGAGCATTTGGATCCTATGGCCACTGCTGATTTTGGCAGCGATTCTTGGTGATGCGGTCAACTATTGGATCGGATACCAGGCAGGGCCCAAGGTTTTCCGCAGCGAATCCTCTCGTTGGTTCCACCGAGAGCATTTGGATCGAGCTCAGCGTTTTTATGATCGCTACGGGGCCAAGACGATCATCCTGGCAAGGTTCGTTCCGATCGTCAGGACCTTTGCTCCGTTTGTGGCAGGGATCGGTAAAATGAACTTCTTCAAGTTCTGGTTTTACAACATTACGGGCGGCATCGCCTGGGTGACGATCTTCCTTTTCGCCGGCTATTGGTTGGCGAAAGTTGAATGGATTCAAAAGAACTTTTTCCTCGTTACCATCGGGATCATCCTCGTGAGTGTCCTGCCGATCGCCTGGGAGTTTTGGCAAGAGAAACGGCGAAGAGCTAAGGAAATCCACTCCGAGTCCGCCTGACAACCCAAGCTTGGTATATCCTTTAGAGTGTCGAAACATCTCCGGCTTGTTCCACAAAGGCTCCTGCGTCCATGGAAATCGTTCATCACGGCGGCTATTTAGGTGTCACCGGCTCGTGCCATCAACTCCACTTGAACTCCTCGGCGTCGGTACTGGTCGATTGCGGGTCGTTCCAAGGTGCCGATGCCAAACGGAAACCTTCTCCGGAGATCGACTTTCCACTCGATGGCATCGAGGCCCTCGTGCTGACTCACGTGCACATCGATCACATCGGCCGAATCCCTTATTTGATCGAAGCCGGTTTTCATAAGCCCATTTATTGCACCCCACCGACGGCGAAATTTCTGCCTGTCATGCTCGAAGATGCGATTCGACTCGGGATCACTCGCAACAAGAAAGTGGTGGGAAACCTGCTCAAGTCGATCACCGAGCTGATCCATCCGGTTTCCTATGGAAAATGGCAAGGCCTGCCAGGGAACGCCGAGTTTCGATTCTCGACCGCCGGGCACATCCTCGGAGCTGCCGTCATCGAGTTTCGAAACAAGGACTCCTGGATCTGCTTTAGCGGTGACCTTGGATCTCGCTGCACCCCGATCCTCAACCCACCGGTCTCGCCCGAGCGAGCCGATATCCTGGTCTTGGAAAGCACCTATGGAGATAAGATTCACGAAGGTCGCGAGACGCGCATGGAACGCCTTGAAGCGATCCTGCTTGAAACCCTCGAAAACCGAGGCGTAACCCTCATCCCCGCCTTCAGTATTATGAGTCCAATATTGCCCTGGCTTGATTCTATTATCAAGCATTGTTTTGAAAGTAGACATGAATCGCTCGGC
>JBJTAQ010001036.1:0-2276 GCA_046090945.1 Pirellula sp. | reverse complement strand
CCAACAGGGAGGCGATCATGCTGGCACTCAGTCGATTCGAAGGTGAAAAGATCCACGTTGGCGACAACATCGTCATCGAGGTCCGAAGGATTTTCAACAAGCGGGTAGTTATTTCGGTCGTGGCTCCGGAGAACATGGCCATCGACCGAGAAGAAATCTATCTCCAGAAGCGTGAGTTTTCCAGGAGCAAGGCGAAGCTAAAGCCGAAGAGCAAGCGAAACACTCCGACAAGCTCTCATCGATAAATACGAGCAAGCTTTGCCCATACTGTTCGCTATCTGAAATCTCCGCGTCTCTCTATGGGTCTCCGTGGTTTCAAAGTCTTTTGAACCACGGGGACATCTACCCCTTATAACTCTGAGTAGCGGCCTCGAGGATTCTCTCTTGCGTCGCTTCTTGGATGCGGAATTCGGCTGTCTTTCGGCCTTCGCTCAAGACCATGATCCGATCGCTGAGGGTCAGCAGTTCGGGCAGTTCGCTGCTGGTGACGATAACCCCCAAGCCTTCGCTGCAGAGGTTTCGGATTACTCGATACAATTCGGCCTTGGCACCCACATCCACACCTCGGGTCGGATCGTCGAGCAACAGGACTTTGGGATTCGTTAGCAACCAGCGACCTACGATGCACTTTTGCTGATTGCCACCGCTGAGGGCTCCAATCGGCACGCTTAGCCCTGCGGTCTTGATCTTGAGTTTGCCGACCATGGATTCACCGAGCTGCTCCTCTTGTCCATGAGCGAGCATAGGGCCGATGACAGCTTGATCCAGCGAGCACATCGAGATGTTTCGGCCCACGTTCATCGTGTTGAAAATGCCCAGTCGCTTGCGATCTTCGGTCACCAACGCCAGACCAGCTTTCTTGGCCTCGGCAGGATGGCGAGGCATGATGGACTGTCCATCGAGTAGGATTTCTCCAGTGGGCTCCAACGTCGAGGCTCCGAATAGACATTCCAAAAGTTCGGTTCGACCAGCGCCCATCAATCCAGCGATGCCGAGGACTTCTCCTCGATACAGTTCGAACGAGATATCCTTGAGCCGATATCCGCGGGCATGTCCAGGCCAAGCCAACGAGAGGTTTTTTACCTCGAGTACCAGTTTCCCGCGCTCTGCGCGTGGTCCTAGATCAAGCGACTCGATATCCCGACCGACCATCAGTTTGGTGATCTCCTCGGGATTGGTCTGGTTGGTATTGCGTGTGGCGATGAACTGTCCGTCCCGAAGGACAGTGATTCGATCCGACAAGTGAAACACCTCGTCCATTTTGTGGGAGATGTAAAGGATCGTTGTCCCTTGGCTTCGCAGTTTGCTGATGACTCGATACAACCGTTCGACTTCGGCCTCGGTCAGCGCACTGGTCGGTTCGTCCATGACCAGAATGCGGCTATTGAGGCTCAGCGCTTTGGCGATTTCGATCAACTGCTGGTCTCCGACCCGAAGTGAGCCGGCGAGTCGATCCGGGGAGATATCGCAGTCGAGCGAACGGAGCAGGCGTGCGGCTTGATCCTCCATCGCCCTATCGTTTCGGAAAAAAACTCCAAATCTTATTTCGCGACCGAGAAAGATATTCGCGGCAACCGAAAGCTGTTCGACCAGATTCAACTCCTGGTGGATGATGCTAATCCCAACGGATTCGGCATCTTTAGTGCCGTTGAATTGGACTGGATTGCCATCGATGACCATCGCACCATCGTACGAGGTGATCACGCCCGAAAGAATCTTCATGAGCGTGCTTTTACCCGCACCGTTCTCGCCGCAAATCGCATGCAGTTCCCCCGGCATCACATCGAACGAGACCTGGTGCAAAGCTCGGGTGCCGCCGAAATGCTTGCTAACGTTTTGAATCGATATGATCGGTTGGGTCATGACTGACCAGTCGCCTTAGATCGCGATTCGAGCATTGCACGGACGATCAGTGCAACCACCACGGACATTCCAATAAACCAAGCTTGTTTGCCGGAATACCATTCACGTTCAATTGAGAACAACAGATGGTAGGATAGCCCCGAGAGGAGTCCGAGCGCAGGAATCACGCTCCAGCCGATTGCATTCGAGAAATACTTCTTGCCGACCAGCTTACCCCCACCGCGTTGGGAAAAGGTGACCGCGACGACCACCACGATTCCGACGATCATCCCTTCGTAGACATCTGCTCCGGCTCCCACGATCTTCTGGACCGCATCGATGATGGTCCTGAGGAACAGGCACCCTAGGATCGTGCCAGGGATGGTTCCCAGGCCGCCTTGCAACGAGCAACCTCCGATGACCGAAGCGGCGAT
>JBJTAQ010001035.1:0-4539 GCA_046090945.1 Pirellula sp. | reverse complement strand
TCCTCCAGCCGATCACCGACGCCACACAACTGCTGCTCGGATTGCCATTTGTTCTCACGAGTCGACGCCGAAATATCGTGCAACTGACGATCGCTTGCTTGCTGACATTTGGCGTCTTCTTTGGGTTTTCAACGGCTCTTTCGATGGTCAGCGGATCGAGCTATCTGTTGACGCCGACCGTAGCGACCTGGATACCGCTGATCCTCTTTGCCCCCTATGCGTACGCCCGAACGCGACAGGCTTTGATGGAGTGAGACAAGTCTCTCAGATATCGCAAAGAAGCACGGCTTCCTTGAGGCCTTGATAAGCATCCCTAGTGGGGATGAATTCCTGACCGACGTATCCGCCGTACCCTAGCTTGTGCAGCTTTCGCATGATCGGCGGGAAGTTGATCTCCTGTTCATCATCGAGTTCATTACGGCCAGGATTTCCCGCGACATGAACGTGGCCGATGATGTCGATATGCTCATCGAGTCGTCGCATCACATCGCCATGCATGATTTGGACGTGGTAGACATCGAAGAGCATCTTGACTCGCTCGGAGCCAACCGTCCGAACAATTTCGGCAACCAGATCGATATCATCCCCCTGATACCCTGGATGGCCTTTCATTGGATGACTGCCATCGCGGGTGTTTAAATGCTCCAGGCAAAGCGTTACTTTAGAACGCTCGGCTAGACTCGCAAGCTGCTTAAGCCCCTGCACGCAATTCGAGATGCACTCATCGCGAGAGATTTCGCCGCTACTTGGGTCCTCTGCATCACGCCACTTGTAGCCGGTGAACGCAATCACATTCGGGAACCCCGCTGCGGACGTCTGAGCGATCGCTTTGGTCATGCAATCGATGACCTGGGCATGATAAGCCTTGTTATTGAGTCCCTTGACGAAAGGTGCCCCGGGCATCCCATTCGGGGCCAAGGCACAGGAAAGCCCGTGCTTGTCCAGGGTCCCCCAGTCTTCGAATGGAACGATCTCGACCGCATCGCAGCCGAGTTCTTTAGTAACCTCGCAAAGTCTGTCCATGGACCAGAGATCACCACAAGCTTGATAGCACCATCCGACGATCGATTGGCGAATATTTTTCTTCAGAGACAGCATGGCTCGTTGGCAACGGGTTAAAATCAGGGTATCGGTAGCGTGAAATTTCAGATCTTTATTATTCACAATGCCGATAAGTTTGCTAGGACGGGCAGTTAGGATCCTAGAGCAGATCGTCGAAACGACGCCGACACCAACCGGGCGAGAAAGGTGAATTATGCTGACGATTTTAGGCTCGAGCCAAGCTTTGGGATCGTCGCTGGGCCGTCGGAAAATATTGCAAGCAGGCAGTGCCGGATTGTTTGGAATCGGACTTCCCGAAGTCCTGCACCTCGAAGCTTCAGCCTCAGACAGCCACGAACCGAGGTGCAAGTCGGTGATCATGCTGTTCCTTTTTGGTGGTCCGAGCCAACTCGAAACTTTTGATATGAAACCGGAAGCTCCGGACAAAATCCGGGGCCCCTACCGCCCTATATCCTCGAAGAACCCGGATTTGAGGATCTGCGAACATCTACCCCGCATGGCCGATTTAGCGGATAAGTATGCGGTGATTCGTACGATGTCTCATACGTTCAACGACCATAGCGGCGGAGCGCATTATCTGCAGACAGGCAAGCGATGGCATGTGCCAATAGGAGGAGGTTTCTCGCCAACACCGCGCGATTGGCCGTCGATGGGTTCGATTGTCGAATACGTTGACCAGCAACGCTTAGGACTCCGACGCGAACTGCCCTCCTACATGGTTGTACCGAACTCGCTGGGTAGGCTCCAAGAAGACGGGCAGTATCCGCGGCCAGGTGAACATTCCGGTTGGCTCGGACAACGCTACAATCCATTGACAACCAGGATCGACAAGAAAAGCAAAGATGACAACCCTTACTGGCGCAATTGCACGGACGAGGAACTGAACTTTCGCATCTCAGGACTTGACCGTCGCGATGAACTTGTCCTGGATCGGCTTGAATCTCGCCAAACACTTCTATCGCAATTGAATCGGCAGATGCGGAGGATGGACGAAACGCAGGATTCCGAGCTGGATGTGTTCCGACAGCGGGCGTTCGCTCTGGCCACCTCGAACGCTGCAAGAAACGCTTTGGACATTCGCAAAGAGCCCGACTCGATACGCGATCTATATGGCAGGCACCTGTTTGGACAGTCGACTTTGATGGCCCGCAGGTTGATTGAGTCTGGTATAAGGTTTGTAACTGTCCAATACGACTGCGTGGACGGATACAGTTGGGACTCGCATCGCAATAGCGATGATGTGGGCAAGCATCTGCTACCGACGTTCGACCAAGCTTGTTCGGCACTGCTGGTCGACTTGCAGCAGCGTGGAATGCTCGATGAGACACTTGTGATCGCGATGGGAGAGATGGGCCGAACGCCAACAGCAAACGCCCAATGGGGCCGCGATCATTGGAGCACCCTTTTTCCGGCAGTCATCGCAGGTGGCGGAGTTCGAGGTGGAAACCTTATCGGCAAGTCGGACAAAGATGCCGCTTATCCAATCGAAAGACCGGTATCTCCTGAAGACCTCGCTGCCACAGTTTATTACGCTCTTGGAATCGACCCGGAAATGCGAGTTTTAGATTTCCAAAATCGACCGACCCCGATCGTCGACGGAGGACGACCGGTACTTGAATTATGGAGCTAAGCCCTTGGTTACGCAGACACTCGTAACTCGATGGGTAAACAAGGGAGCAATCATATCCAACGGCTCGTGCTGTTCCGCTCCGATCCGTTGCCCTTTAGCCCAGATGTCATCCAGTCCAGGACAGCATTCGATGTCGCAATGCGGACACGATCCTTGCGATCGAATCCCCGCTGGCTGATCCCGATCGTATTCGATAATCGAAACAACCCGACTTCTGCTTGGGGTTCTTCATCATCCATCGATTTCGATTGGTTCATCACAAACTCGACCGCCCAACGCGCCGCACACTGCGCATTCTCACGAACAACAACCCCACGAAACGAACCGCTCTGCACGTAAAATTTAGGCATCCCTAGAACGCTTTCCCACCTTGCGAGAATCCGAAACATGCGGCCGGCTGCCGATCAACAACCCGGCGAAATACCGCCCTGCATTTAGGTTTCGGCAGGGGCAGTGACAAGTCTGGTCACGGCGAATCAGGAATTGGGCAGCAATGCCAAACTTTCAGATTTCTCTCGGCCACCAGCTTGTTCCGTAAATGTTTCGTCGATAATCGCTACGCTTGTACTGTTTTCTTTATAATCACCAACGAAAGCAGCCATTTGGCTATGCAAAGAATCGAGAAGTTCGGTCAACTGGGCTAGGGCCAAAAGAGTTTCCGATTCTTGCTGCTTTCCAGTAAACTCCAGTCCACCATAAAGCTCGCCTTCGAGCATTAGCGGAAATTTTAGTGCCCAACGCTGTGAGCTTGGCGGAAGTTCCGAGCGTTGCCATTCGGCGTGGTAGCCTTCGTGAAGCCAAGGCATGTTCAGGTCCATTCGAACGCTGCTGAGGCTGTGTTTCTCGGCGAATTCAACGAGCGTATGCCAGATCAAATCCCAATTGCGAGTCCCCTGGAATTGCACAACCTCCTCGTGTACCAGACGCTCAGCATGATCCGGACGCACCAACAGCGAGGTCAACATTCGCTCGGCACGCTTGTACAAAAGCACAAACTCGGCAAAACCAAAAAGCTTGGATACGACCAGCGATCCAATTGCGAAAAACATAGTCGCCAGTGATATCCAATCCGATTTGAGCAGAACGCCGGCGACGGCCCCACCGGCCGTGATCGACGACAGCAACGCGATCACACCGACCAAAGCGCGGTCTTGAAATCCATGCCGCATCAAATGGTGGTGCAAGTGCCCGCGGTCAACCGCAAACACACTGCGCCCCGACAACTTGCGCCTTACAATCGCCATCGCTGAATCAAATAGAGGGATTGCCATCAGAACCAGAGGTATCGTGATCGACATCGAGGAGTCTTTGGAGAACCAAGCCCGCATCGTCAAGACACCTAGGAATAGGCCGATGAGCATGCTTCCATTGTCCCCAAGGAACACGCTAGCCGGAGGCAGGTTGTAGAACAAAAACCCCAGAAGCGCCCCCGCCAACGCAGCCGCGATAATCGCTTCGATGTGATTGCCTGTGTAAGAACTAATTACCGCTACGGCGACAAAGGCGATCCAACCTATCGTCGAGCATATTCCGTCTGCTCCATCGATCAGGTTAACCGAATTGATGCACAGCAACAACCAGATCAAGGTCACTGGCCAAGCGATCAAACCAAGATCGATCGGATAGCCAAAGATCTGTACCGACTCGATCGAAAAACCAAACGAGATAATCCCAAGGCAGATCAAGATCTGTAAAACTAACTTCTGCCGACCAAGCAACCCAAAACGATCATCGACCAATCCTAAAACCGTGATTCCGATGGCGCCTATCCCCAACGATAACGCCTGTGTCGATTTCTGTACCAAATGGATCGATTGACTGGGGAAAATCAGAAAAGCCAAAAGCAC
>JBJTAQ010001034.1:0-2574 GCA_046090945.1 Pirellula sp. | reverse complement strand
CCCACAGCGAAGAGATGATGGTCCTGGCGATGGAAGAGAAACCCATCCCGCCGGAACTGATCCGTCGAACACTTCGCGATGCCTGCATTCGACTTGCCATCCAACCGGTCCTATGCGGATCGGCGTTGCACGGCGTTGGTGTCCAGCCCTTGCTCGATGCCGTCGGGGCTTATCTCCCCTGTCCGGTCGATCGACCAGCGGTCGAAGGCTGCGAGCCAAAGAAACCCGATAAAAAGTTGCTGCGCAAGCCGGATCCGAAAGATCCTTTCTGCGCGCTGGTCTTCAAGATCTTGCCCGCCAAGACCGGTGACATGTTCTGGATCCGCGTCTACTCGGGAAAACTCGAATCCAATTCGCGCGTCTACAACCCCAACCGAGACAAGAAAGAGAACGTCGCCCAGCTTTGGCAGATCCACGCCTCGAAGAAAGATCGCCAAGGCCAAATCGATACCTTGGAATGCGGCGATATCGCCTGCGCGATCGGACCTCGAGATTCGATCACCGGCGATACCCTGTGCGATACCCGAGATACCATCCAGTTGCCCTCGATCCAGTTCGCTCAATCGGTCATTTCGATGGCCATCGAACCCGAGAATACCACCGAGCGAAAGAAGCTCGCCGAAGTCCTCGATATGCTCAAGCGTCAGGATCCGACGTTCCATGCCAGCGAAAGCGCCGAGTCCGGCCAGACCATCATCTCGGGCATGGGTGAGTTGCATTTGGAAGTCATCAAAAACCGTCTAGTGCGAGACTTTCATCTGAACGTCAAGTTCTACAAGCCGCGCGTGTCGTACCGCGAAACCATCCGCGAGAATGCCGAAGTCACCGGACAGTGCAATCGACAAGTCGGTTCGCAGAATCTCTTCGCCAGGCTCCAAGTCCGCTTCGAGCCCCTCGAGGATATGTCCTCGAAGGTGATCGTCCTGGATCGAACGCCGCCGGAGAAAATGCTCCCGGAGAACCTTCGCCAAGCTGCCCTCGAGGAACTCAGGAACAGGGCCGACGGGGGTGGCCTGATCGGATCGTTCCCACTGACAGGAATCCGCATCAGCATTCTAGGGGCAGAGACCGCGGAAGTCGGGTCCGACGAGGTTGCGTTCCGAATCGCTGCCAACGATGCCTTCGACGAAGGCCTTCGGCTCGGCGGCCCGGCGCTGCTCGAGCCCGTGATGAAAATGGACATATCGACTCCAGCCGATTACCTCGGCGAGATCGTCGGCGACTTGCAACAGCGCCGAGGACTGATCGAGAGAACCGAGACCCGTGGAGCGATCACCCAAGTCATGGCGGCAGTTCCGCTGAAGGAGCTATTTGGTTATTCCAGCGCCATTCGATCCCTGAGTCAGGGTCGTGCCGGTTGCTCGATGGAGCCCCAGGGCTACCAGATCGCCCCGCAGGAAGATATGGAATCCTTTTCGATGTAGATCGATCCACCCATGTTTATCACTCTCGACGGAATCGATGGCGGCGGCAAATCCACCCAGATCGAATTGCTCGCCAATTGGTTGATCGCCCAAGGCCACAGAGTCCAAACGCATCGGGACCCTGGTTCGACCAAGCTTGGGAGCGCCGTCCGAGAGATTCTGCTCCACCGCGAGGATATCCCGCTTGCCAATACCACCGAGATGCTCTTGTACATGGCCGCCCGCGCCCAGTTGGTCGCCGAGAATATCCGACCAGCATTGCAAGCTGGGGTGACCATCGTCTGCGATCGGTTTCTGCTAGCGAACGTCGTCTACCAAGGGTCGGCAGGTGGTTTGGACATCGAGGATCTTTGGCGAGTCGGCTCGGTAGCAACGGCTGGATGCATGCCTGATGTGACGATCGTTCTGGACATCGATCCGGCTGTGGCCGCAGAGCGGATCCAACGCGGCCACGACCGCCTCGAAAAGCGAGGGGTCGAATACTTTCGCAGAGTGCGAAACGGATTTATCGAGCAGTTGCCCCGGTGCGGTGGGACGACGGCGGTCATCGACTCGAGCGCCGATATCGCAAGCATTCACCAACAGATTGTTGCTGTGGTGGATCAAGCGATCCGAGAGAATCGCTAAGGAGGCAAGTGCGGTGGAAGTTGGCCGAATCCAGCGTCGCGAGGTCCTATCGATCGGCTTGGGTGCATTGGCAATCGAAGCGTTGCCAATCACAGCCTTGGCAATCACAGCCTTGGCGAGCGAAGCGCTAGTCAAGGACCCGGTGCAGGCAGGATCGGATCGATCTCTGGGAAGTCTTTTGATATGTGGAGGGGGCAAACTGCCTGAGGAACTCTTGGATCGGTTCTGCGAAATATCCGATGCAAAGAACTCCCGTTTGGTCTTGATTCCTACGGCATCGGAGCGTTCCGATACAGGGGATTATTCCCCGTGGCTGGAGCTTTGGAAACAGCGCGGTTGGCAAGAGGTCCGGGTCGTGCATGCACCGGATCGACAGGCTGCTTTGGAAGAGGACTTTGCGAAAGCGATCGACGAGTCGTCGGCGGTGTGGATTACCGGAGGGGACCAGAGTCGGCTAGCCGACAGGTACCGCGCGACGGTGCTTGTCGAACGCTTGGTCCGTTTGCTAGATCGAGGAGGGGTG
>JBJTAQ010001033.1:0-3720 GCA_046090945.1 Pirellula sp. | reverse complement strand
CCAAGAAATATGCTCATCGATACGGTCCCAGCCGACAACCTCAAAAAGGTCACGCTCAAATAAAACCGATCTGTCTGATCTGTCTGATCTGTCTGATCTGTCTGATCTGTCTGATCTGTCTGATCTGTCCGATCTGTCCGATCTGTCTGATCTGTCCGATCTGGCATCATCGAGAGAGCGACGCTTGGCTCTGGGACCTCGATCACTCGGGGGGGTTGATCGAGAGTTAAGCTTGGATCTGTAGCGAGGACCGAGGGTGGCGTGCTCATTGCGACATCTGCGGTGTCAACGGAGGTAATCGAGACTTCGCTAAGTCGCACGCGAGCTGGCCCGGCCAGCGAAACCACAACGGGTTGGCTAGGACTTGGTACCTGACTACTTGCTTCGCGTAGCGGAACTGCGATCTTCTTGGTTGGCTCGGATTGCATTGAATCCGATTGCATCGCGAGCAGTTGAGCGCGGGTTGGGTCGGGACGTTTGCTCGATAGCTGACCGATCATGCGTTGGTTTTTTTCCGCGACCTTAAGGACGGTTTTTTCATACGCATGAGGGTCTTGAGCGCTGATATTTCGGTAGATTTCTTGACCATCAGGGAACAGATAAACATCGGTGGGCCAACGATTGACCCGGAACTGCGCAGCGGTCTTGGTATCTTTTTCAGCATTGATTCTCACGACCAGCAGATTCTCGGTCATGGCCTGAATCAACTGGGGGTCTTTGAAGGCTTTCTTTTCGAGCATCCTGCAAGGAGGGCAGTGGTCGCCGTAGAAGTGAACTAGCACTGGTTTGCCTGTTTGGTTGGCCAATCGCATGGTTGAGGCCAGGTCTTCGGACCATTGAATTTGAGGTTCTTTGCAATAGGCAAAGTGGTTTGATGAGGTCCCGAAAGAGCTGATTCCCAGAACCGCGAGGAGGAAGATTTTGGCCGAATGCATTGCTGTTGACTCCCAAGAGCGTGACTTTTCTGGTTTCATCGGATGTAGGGGGGATTCCGGTCGAGCAAAATGGGGGTTTTCGGCGAAAAATATCGGAACAATCTGAGGGAAAAGGCTAAAGGCTTGACATTTCTCTCCGGCTCGCTTATGGTTATCCCAACTGCTGGTCGGAAACGGTTGATTTCTTCTCGTTTCACATGCTTTGGCGATCCTTGTCTGGGATAGCAATTGGCAGACGTTGTTGTCGTACCAAAAAGTCAGCGGTGCACATTTGCCCTGCAGAGCTGATCTAGCAGGGGAGTTTGTGAGGCGTCCATGGAGTGTTGGATGTTCCTCGATGGCGAACTTCGAGTGGGTCTTCGATGGCGTTGGCCCAGCGTTCGTTAGGAATCTGTTTCTTTGTTCCCTCTGTTGAATTCTGGATTTTTCGATGCCAAAAAAGAAGCGTTACCGGTCGCGCATGCACGGAGATGACATGGGTGGAAGCGGCGGTTCTGGATCTCGACCACGCGTGCGACGCACCCGTCGACGGCACGGCCCGGGCTACCAGCAAGCTTTTGGTAGAGATGAAGAGTCGATGGCCGGAGAGGAAGTCCAGGAAGAACCGCAATTGGATGAAGAGGGCAATCCGATCCCTCGGCCCGAGGGCCAAGCAGTTCCTCAGGAAGAACCGGGTGAGGAATTCTATGGGATGCTCGAAATGCACCCAAACGGTTACGGATTCCTTCGCTCACCAAAAAACAACTACTCTCGGGAGCGGTCCGATCCGTTTGTTCCCGGGACCATGATCGAAAAGTTTCGCTTGCGCCAGGGACTTAAGATCCGAGCCGTCATGCAGCAAAGCAGGCGTTCCCAAGGTCCACGAGTGCGAGAGATCCTCGATGTCGAAGGGATGAAACCTGAGGATTACATCAACGTCAAACCGTTTGACACCCTCACTGCGGTCAATCCAGAGAAATGGCTCAGGCTCGAAGTCGGCCCAAAGCCAGTTACCAATCGCGTGATCGATCTACTCGCCCCACTGGGTCGAGGCCAACGCTGCTTGATCGTCGCCCCGCCTCGCTCGGGCAAAACCATCATGCTCCAAGATATCTCGCGAGGCATTGCACAAAACTATCCAGATGTGGAATTGATCGTCTTGCTGATCGATGAGAGGCCTGAAGAGGTCACCGATATGCGGATGAACGTCAAGCGTGGAGAAGTCATCGCCAGTAGCCTCGATGAGGATGTCGATTCGCACGTTCGACTGAGCCAACTGGTCGTCGATCGATGTCGACGTTTGGCGGAAATGGGCAAGGATGTGTTCCTGCTCATGGACTCGATCACTAGACTCGCTCGTGCCTTCAACAAGTGGGTTGGCAACTCTGGACCAACCATGTCCGGTGGTGTGAACATCAAAGCGATGGACGTGCCTAAAAAGCTCTTTGCAACGGCCCGTGCGTTTGCCGAAGGTGGTTCGCTGACGATCGTCGGCACAGCACTTGTCGATACCGGCTCTCGGATGGATGAGCTGATTTTCCAAGAGTTCAAGGGGACGGGAAATATGGAGTTGGTTCTCGATCGCAAGCTGGCCGATCGACGTATTTGGCCTGCGATTGATATCACTCAGTCCGGTACTCGTCGTGAAGAACTGCTCCACGATCCTGAGACCTACCATGCAGTAACCATGATCCGGCGAACGCTCAACTCCATGAACCCCATCGATGCCATGGAACAGCTAACCAAACAGCTTGGACGATTCTCGAGCAACCAAGAGTTTCTCAAGCTCATCGCCAATGCCAAGGTGGATTGATCGCACTTACCCATCCGCACATGCCTGACGAACACCCTGAGAAATTCCCCAAATCCAGTCGGGTCTTCAGGCAACGGGACTTTGACCGCGTTTTCAAATCCGGTCGAGTGATCGCCGACTCGGTTTTAGTGATCCACTCCTCAGCCAATGGCCAGGATCGGTGGCGGCTTGGGATTTCTATCTCGAGGAAAGTTGGAAATGCGGTCTTGCGAAATTATTGGAAGCGTCTGATTCGGGAGGCCTTCCGTCGAGAGCGAATAAATGCCCCTGTTTTTTTTGATTTGGTCGTACGCCCACGCAAGGGAGCAGTGCCCGACGGACCTGCGATTCGCAGGTCGCTTGCAAACTGCATGCGAAAAATCTCTCGGGCCTAAACAGCATCCGGAATGAAATTCCCATGAAATTTTTGATTTGAGGCCTAGTTTCGCACACGGTCGCAACCGCAAATCTGGAATTTCAATATATTCATTCTATTCGGTTGGGGGGGACCTATCCCTCATACTCGCTTCAATACGACGTAACCATCAATTACCAAGGAGGGTAAGTATGTGGATTTCGAGGGGTGATTCTGCGCGCCGGGGCAAGCATTACCGTCGATTGCGATTGAAGCTTCGCGCTTCGTTCGAGAAACTAGAAGATCGATCCTTGCTGGCCTCCATCACAGGAGGGAATCTTGTTGTCGAGCGTATCGGTGACGGGACGACAGCCCTAAGCAATTCAGCAGCCCCTGTGGCAATTGTTGAGTATGCCAAGACGGGCGGTGCCGCAATACAGACCATTGCATTACCAAGCACTGGCGCTAACCAAGTTACCGATTCAGGAACTGCTACTAGCAACGGCTACTTGAATACTTTTGGTGGAGTTGTTGCCGTTCCCGGATATAACAGCGCAGCAGGTACTGCCAATGTTGCCTCCTCGAATAACAAAGTTGGAACGACGATCGGTTCGGATGGAAATGTAGCCTCAAGGACCCAGTTCCCATCCTCCGGGACG
>JBJTAQ010001032.1:0-2977 GCA_046090945.1 Pirellula sp. | reverse complement strand
CACAAGTTCGATCCGATCTCGAGCGAGGATTACTATCGTTTCGCATCAGCATTTACCTCTGCAATTCGTTCAGAGAAGACCTTTGATTTGAATCCGGAAGAGAATCAAGCTATCCGCCAGAAGCATGCCGTTGAGGTTGAGCAGTTGCGAGACAAGCTCAAAGCTTACGAGTCCGAGCAACTTGCAAGCGATCTGATCAGCTACTTGCGAGAGAACTTTGGGGATCCTGCAACAGCAAGTGCGGAAGCTTGGCGGAATATCCGAGGCGAGATTGCGTCGAGCGCTTCGAGTCGATATCAGCCACAGCCCGATGGTTCCTATTTAGCCATAGGAGATGCTCCCAATCAGGAGACGGTAACCTTTACGGCAACGGTCCCGGCGGGGGATTGGACTGCCGTGAGGATCGAGGCTCTTGCGGATCCATCGCTGCCCCGCCAAGGTCCAGGCAGAGCCCCCAACGGCAACTTTGCCCTGGGGAATCTCGTCGTCGAGCACATCTCGAAAGATCAGGCGGCCGCTCCGCTTGTTCTGGATCGACCTCAAGCAACCCATCAGCAGAACGGGGATTCGCTCTCGATCGCATCCTCGATCGACTCGGATCTTGTCAGTGGCTGGGCGGTCGATGGACAGATCGGCAAAAGCCAAGCGGCGGTTTTTCGAATTGCCACACCGGTGAAGTCCACCCAAGGGGATCAGCTACGTTTCACGTTGCGATTCCATCATCCGAATGCCAAGCATGCGATGGGGCGCATGCGGTTCTCGGTTTCGAATCTCGCGATGCCGCCGGTAGAAGTCGGCGGTAATGGGCCACCGGCCGATGTAGTCGAGGCTCTGAAGTTGCTAGCCAAGGAGCTTGAGAATGAGCCGACCAAGCATCCGGCTTGGCAAACAGCGCTCGCTTGGTACAAACCGACCAATTCCAAATGGAGTGAAATCAATAGCCAGTTGGAATTGTTGATCAAGAATGGTCCGCCGATTCGATTGACCAAGGTTTTGGTAACCACCGAAGGAGAGCCTCATCTACCTCATCATGCAGACGACCGAGGCTATCCGCATTTCTATCCGGAAACGCATCTGCTGCGGCGCGGAGATGTGGATCAAAAGATTTCAGTCGTCAGCCCTGGCGTCCCACGTGTGTTTGTCCGACATCAGGATTCCAGAGTGGATCTGACTTGGGATGGACCTGAAAAATCCAATAGCAAATCGAGTTACCGGCGCGCGGCACTTGCGAAATGGATGACTGATCCGAACCAGGGGACTGGTGGATTGGTGGCACGGGTGATCGTCAATCGTCTCTGGCAGCATCATTTTGGTAAAGGGTTGGTATCCACCCCCAACGACTTTGGTACCACGGGTCAAAAGCCTACGCACCCGGAGTTGCTCGAGTGGATGGCAAGCGAGTTGGTTGCACAAGACTGGCGACTCAAGCCGATGCACAAACAGATCATGACCAGTCAGACTTACATGCAATCAGGGCGTTCGTTAGATGATCCGAGATCCAAATTGGATCCAGACAATCTGCTGTGGTGGCATCGTTCCCCCCGTCGATTGGAAGCCGAAGCGATACGCGATTCGATGCTGGCGGTCTCAGGGTTGCTCGATCGTCGCATGTACGGACCTGGTACGCTTGATGCCAACATGAAGCGACGGAGCGTGTACTTCTTTATCAAACGGAGCCAATTGATCCCGATGATGATGTTGTTCGATTGGCCAGAGCACTTGGTCAGTATCGGTCAGCGGCAATCGACGACGATCGCTCCTCAAGCGCTTGCGTTTATGAACAATCCGCTTGCCCGGTCCGCAGCCGAGGCTCTTGCAAATCAGGTCTCGGGTGTTGGGGAGTTGGACAAGGTTTACTTGCAGGTGCTATCGCGCAGAGCGTCCGATGCGGAACTCGAGGCAGCCATGAGATTCATTGCTCAAGCTCAGAAGATTCGCAGCGAGCAGAACTCCCCTGCGCCCGAGAAGATGGCAATTGCCGATTTCTGTCAGATCCTACTTTGTAGCAACGAGTTTATCTATGTCGACTGATCGTACCTTTTCGATCCCTTCCCGTCGTGCATGGTTGCAGCAAGCGGGTTGCGGTTTTGGTTGGCTGGGGCTTCAAGCGATGCTCAGCGCCCAAGCTGCCGATGGTATCGGGGATCGGATGCAAAATCCGCTCTCGCCGCGCGAGCCTCATTTTCCGGCCAAGGCCAAGCGAGTGGTTTGGATCTTCGTCAACGGTGGCCCGAGTCAGGTCGACACCTGGGACTATAAACCGGGGCTTGTGAAAGCCGACGGCAAGTCGATTAAAGAGTTTGACTCATCGTTCTCCGACACCACCGGGTTCTTTCGTCATGCGGTTGGCAATTTGATGAAATCACCCTTTGAGTTCACCCCACGCGGTAAGTGTGGCAAGATGGTCTCATCGATCTTCCCGAACTTGGGTGAGCATGTCGACAAGATGGCCTTTATTCATTCGGGTTACACCGAGTCGAATAACCATTCGCCGGCTCTGTTCGCAATGAATACTGGGATGGCACGCATGGGGTTTCCGTGCGTCGGTTCCTGGGTCGCGTATGGACTCGGAAGCCAGACCCAGGACTTGCCCGCTTTCGTGGTGACGAGCGATCCGAAGGGGCGAGGATTGCCCAAAGGCCATGCGGCCAATTGGTCGGCCGGCTTTCTGCCCGGCGTGTACCAGGGGACTTATTTGAAACCGACAGGAGACGCAATCGAGAACCTCAAGCCACCGGTGAGTCTGACGACAGCGATCCAGCGTCAGCAACTTGATACGCTTGCACAAATCAATCAGATGCATCTCCAAGGGCACGCGACCGAGGGAGAGCTAGCGGCTCGAATTGAGAGCTTCGAATTGGCGTTTCGAATGCAGAGCAAGGCCCCCGAGACACTCGAGTTGAGCGATGAGCCAGAGCACATCCACAAGCTATATGGAATTGGGGATCCCAAGTGCGATCATTTTGCACGCCAGTGT
>JBJTAQ010001031.1:0-1835 GCA_046090945.1 Pirellula sp. | reverse complement strand
ATTTTCGAAGTGGACAACAGTCTTTCCTGGTGACCAACTTCGCGTTTCAGCTGTCTTCACATGAATGACGTCGGAACCTACTGGCTTGATGGTCACATCCATATCCCAAGTGCCGACGAAGCGGTCAAGGATTTGAAGCTCCGCAGAACGTTTCGAATTGTCGTCACCGATAGCGGATTGAGTGATCGCGATTGCTGCAACTGCCACGATGAAAGCAACTAGCCGCATTTGAGTTCTCCTTGCAATGGGTATTGAGTTTGCCGATGAACTTGTTTTTAGGCGGATCGACCTAAGGCCTGGAGGCAGCAGCGCTGCGGCCTTTTACCTAGGTCGCTTCGGGCAACATCCGTAATGTAGACTACCCCTGCAAGTGGGGCAATTTTTCTCGGAGTGACAGGCTGATTCTGTCTACCTTCATCGTCTCGGAGGTTCCGACGTCATTCATGTGAAGACAGCTGAAACGCGAAGTTGGTCACCAGGAAAGACTGTTGTCCACTTCGAAAATGTCAAAGTAGCTGGTGCCAACGAAGCCGTTGAAACTGGTCCAGAATTCCAGATGCTCCTGACGTACGACGCATCCACGAAATCTTTCCGCGGAATGATGATGTACGGCGCAGGCCGTTCTTTAGTCACCGGTACGTGGGATGATTCGACCAGCACGATGACATTCAAAGGCAAGTCAACGGACGACGGAAGTACATTTGAATTTAAGAATCGGTTTATCGACGCGGATCATTCGGAGTCAACCGGAGTCCAAAAGAACGCAGAGGGTGAGTTGATTATGGAGCAGACCCTCAAGCAAACTCGCCGCAAAAGGTGAATTCCTTCGAACAAGGCAGTCAATCTGAGCGGCGGTTCTGGCGGATTCTGGATTTAACGGTTCTTATGACGCCGCGGCGGCACTGCAGTTGTTCGGTCACGCGGCACCCATCCGGCCACGGCACTGCATGACTCCGACCGGGAGCCATAACGGGGCGTCGGGAGCCACCGTATCGAAAATAGGTGCATGCCACATGAACGCATCATCCGGGCCACCAAGCCGAGAGCACAATCGGGCCGCAGAGGGGCTCCGTGCTGCTGTCGAAGCAGCGATATTGGGTACTACGCCACTTTTCTTCCTCGTTGCCTTCGTGGTCGCGTGGATCGCCGGGTGCGACACAAGCCCGAACCCCCCACGCAAGACGAGTGCCCGCACGTCCCTCACGGTGGCGGAGGCCGAGAGATTGGTCTACCAAGACCCGTCGGAGCTCCCAAGGCAGATTCGACTGGAACTTGACGGGCTGACGACGCTCCTGCAGGACGTGGCCGAGGTATTCGCAAGACCTACGCCACACACGTATCGGATAACGCTCGACGGCCTGGCCACACTTTCTCCCCAAGCCGCCGAGGCACTCGTCAGGAACGCGAATTATCTCTCGCTCAGCGGTCTTAGGACGATATCCCCCGAGCTGGCCGAGGTTTTCGGGAAGTACAAGGGGGACTTGATTCTCAATGGCGTCGCATCGATGACGCCTGCCGCAGCTGCTGCTGTGGCGCAGGGAAAGGGTTTCCTATGCCTCAACGGGCTGACGGCGTTTTCGCCCGAAACCGCCAGTGCTCTGGCCGGGAATAGCGCACGGCAAATCACCCTGAACGGCCTGTCGGAAATCTCGCCCGAGGTCGCGCGTGCGTTGGCAGCGGGACGGAGCGACCTGTATCTCAACGGCCTGAAGTCGATAACACCCGAGGTGGCTGATGCCTTGGTCGGATACCGCGGCGATAGTCTGTGGCTGACCAGCCTTGACAGAAAAACGGTCGCTCCGGAGATCGTAGCGACCCTGAGGCGTAATCCAGCC
>JBJTAQ010001030.1:0-8516 GCA_046090945.1 Pirellula sp. | reverse complement strand
GGATCCGGCTCAAGTCGCTATTGAGGGCATGGCGTCGGTAGGCCTCATTGAGAACCTTTCGGCTAGCTCCATTTCGTTGAAGCATGTAGAGCACGTTGCTTCCAATCTCGATGACTTCGGATTCCTCGACAGCAACGACGGTTGCCGATCGAGGATAACGATTCAGGCAGGCCATTTCACCGAGGATGACGTCTTCGGCACCGCGAAAGATTTTGTTGACTGTCGGATCGGCGACGGTATCTGAACCCGTTGCTAGAGTCGGCACCAGCGCGCTTGCTCCGGAGAAGATTCGCTGAAAGAGTCCTGCTTTGGCAGCGTTCTTGGCATGACTCGATTTCGCCCCTTTCTTGCTGAACTGGATTTCAAACTTGCCTCGCTGGATCAGATAAGCTGTTGCACCGTACTCCCCTTCTCGGCAGAGAACGTCGCCGGGTTGGAGGATCCGTCGGACGCAAGCACCTCCATTGAACTGCAGGAATTTGTAGGGGATCCCGGCGAAGATAGGGATTTCTAGCATCTGCTCAGGCGAGAGGACCTCGAAGGATCGGCCTGCGTTTTTCTTTCGTTCCTCCTGGATGTCGTCGGAAAGTTTTTCGATCTGCTTTTCGATCACCAGCGGCCGGAATTGCAAGGCATCGGTTGGGCATGAAATCACGCACTCACCGCAGGACACGCAGGAGCTTTCGAGCATCGGCAGGTTGGTGTCAAATGCGATCCGAGTCGAATAGCCTTTGCCATCTCTAGCCATCACATCGTTGTGCTTGATCTCATTGCAGGCTCGAGTGCAACGTTGGCACAGGATGCATGCGTCGTGATTCACCGCGATGATTTCCGAGGAGGTATCTTGAGTGCGGTTGCCGGCCAATTCGCTTGGGCGGTAACGCAAGTTGACTGCGTTGGGCACAAAGCGATGTACGAGTTTCTTCAGTTCGTTTGGCTCGTAGAGTTTGGGAGCTTCACTTAGACTTGCGCGATCCTGCTCATTCAGATGCTCCGATGCCAGGAGTTCGACGATCACGCCGACGGAATCTTTCAGCACCTCGACGGTCCTTGGATTCTCTTTGCTGGCCAATGTGGTGATGATCATCCCTTCCTTGACGTGATAGGTGCAAGCCGACACAAGGTCCTTTTTGACGCGACCGCTTTTGCGACGCTCTTCGATTTCGACCAAACAGACTCGGCATACCCCGACCGGATTGAGGTGTTCTCGATGACACAGCACAGGCACCGGATTGATATCCTCGACGCTTTTTACATACATTTGAGTTACGGCGTCATAGATAGTCGTCGGCCGAGGGATCGTTTCACCTCGTTCGTTCACGATCACCACACCTTGGGAATTCCGCAGCGGCAAAGCCTTCTTGACGACGACAGGTTGGCCATCGATGGTGATACGGACATCGAGTTCCAGATCTGTCAAGGAGGCATCTGCGCGACGGATTAGCTGCCCGTCGACATCCCGCGCAAAGAGTGCCTCTTCGCGAGCGCTGATGTATTCGTTGCCGTCGAGTAGTTCCTGATCGCTAGCCATGATCGCACCGATTTTATGAACAGTTAGTTTTTGTTCGTTGGATGGAAGAATCGAAGGTAGGTTCGAAGCGGTTCACTAGCGACTTGACCTAGCCCGCAAATACTCGTCGTTCGCATGATTCTCGACAAAAGGTTCGCGTGATCGACAAACTCACCGACGAGACTTGCTGCGTCATCGGAGTCCCTTAGTTGCTGTGCCATATCGACAATCTTCCTCGAACCGAGTCTACATGGAACGCATTTTCCGCACGATTCGCGTTGATAGAATTGACTGCAAGCGATCGCTTGGTCGAGCAGATCAGTCTGAGTACCGTACACAACGATACCTGCACCGAGCATGAATCCGATCTCTCGCGAAGCGTCCACGTCCAGAGGTAGGTGTCGAATATCGGTAGGGCACTTGGATAGATTCGGGTATTTAAAGACGTCCGTTTCTTTGCCCTCTTTATCTAAAACCTTGGGTAGCCGAATCGCTTTCTCTGGAAGCCTTGCTGGTAGGAATCCGCCAGAGGGACCGCTCAGTGCAACCGCCAGCAGCCCGACCCCGTCTTTCATTCCGCCCGCGTACTGGTCGATCAATTCTCCCAAAGTGATACCGCAGGGTACCTCGTAGGCGCCGGGCCGATTCAGATCCCCACTGATACTGAAGAACCGTTTCCCTTTGGAGCGATTTCGACCTGCGTACTTGTACCACAGTCCAGGGGTCTCCTTGGACGCATTCGGATTGCTCGCTTGCTCCTTGGCCAGACTCGCCTCGTCGGGTTCCCTGAGCAGGATCGAGGGGACCCAAGCAAAAGTTTCGACATTGTTGAGAATGGTCGGTTGGTCGTAGAGTCCGTTGGTTTGCAACTCCGGAGGTCGGTTCCTCGGCTCGGAACGTTTGCCTTCGAGCGCCTCGATCAGGGCAGTTTGTTCGCCGCATACGTATCCCCCAGGACTGACGAAAACTTCCAAGCGAAATGCGCGACCACTTTGGAAGATATTCGGCCCGAGCGCCCCTAAACGTTCCGCCTCTTGGATCGCTTGGTTGAGCCGAACGATCTGCTCCTCGTACTCGTGCCTGATGTAGATGTAGCCCTGTTTAGCCCCGCTCACCAATGCCGCCATCGCCATGCCTTCGATCACCAGATGTGGTGCGGCTAGGAGAATCTCTCGATCCTTGAAAGTACCTGGTTCACTCTCATCGGCATTGCACACGACGTATTTCGTGTCGCCCGGAGCCGTACGGGCTTCTTCCCACTTGGAAAAAGCCGGCGCGCCAGCTCCACCCATGCCCAAGAGTCCCGCGTTCTTGAGAGCTTGGACCACACGATCGGTGCTAGGGTCTCGCAAAAAACCGCGGATCGCACTGTATTTCGGATCGTTCGGGTTCTTGCGATAGCAATCGATCTCCGATCGATCCAAAGTCGCCTGTGCCGTATCTTGGTCGGAATCCGATTCAGGGTGATCGCCATCGAGAACCGATTGAACGATTTTGCGATACTCCTCAACTTTGCGAGATACGAAAAGCGATTGCCCGTGAGCTTGGCCTTCGATGATCATCGCCGGGGCACGATCGCAACGACCCAGGCAAGACGCTTCATGAACATGGAGGTTTTGGTGGCCGACACGGTCGGCTAGTTCGTGCAGTTGCTGGGCGATCTGCACCGAACCTCGGAGTCGACAGCTCATATCGCGGCAAATCGCGACCCGGCACTTGGCCGGAGCTTGGCGACTGTAGTGAGGAAAAAAGCTGACCACATCCTGGATGACTCGGACCGGTTCTCCCACTTGCCCAGCGATTCGTTGGATATCGGTGTCGCCAACGTAACCTTGTTGATGCTGAACCTCCTGCAGCATCTTGGCAATCCGAGTTCCGACTTGTCGTTCAACGAGAGATTTCATGATGGTTCAGTCGAGTGTTTTTAGGATCTGTTGTAGTTCCTCGGCGAAGCGACTCCAATCGAACAACTCAGAGTTTCGGTAAGGGATCGCTTGAGAGACATTCCATTTTTCGGTGGAAAGATCCCAGTTCTGCCTCGGATAATTGGGGTAAGGGCTCTCGGGAGCCATTTCATGCGCGATGGCTTGGGCCGCTAGTTTAAGCTGCACTGCAGACTCCCACGACATATCCTCGATCGACTCGACTTGGAGCTTGAGCCAAGCTTTCTTGTTGGCAGCCAATTGTTCTGAAGCGACCATGGGGAGATGACGGGCAGTGACATCATTGAGTATGGCAATCAGACGGTCGATCAGCACCTTCGCCTCTTGTTGATGCCGTTGTTGATGGACCAGCATGGGGTCTTGTAATAGGGCTTGAAGTTGGTCTCTGCTTGCGATCCATTCGATGACTTTGGCGTGGGAGAATGGAGCCGAAGGTGGGCCTGAGTTCTCGAATTGAGTGATCGACAGGGCCAAATCGACGTGTTCGAGGTACCAGCCATCCCATTGGGCCATCGGTTTCTTTTTTTGACCGGTAAGCTTCCTGGGTTGGTCGATTGGATGATGGCAGCTTGTGCATCGATGCTCGGTGAATTCGGGCCACTCGGTATTATCAAGACGGTTGCCGAGCAGTTCCAATCGCTGTTTTGCATGAACGATTTTTCCGATACGCCACGTGTCGAGCGAACGGCTGGCGATGGTCTGCGTGATTACTGTGCGTGTGGAATTATAAGCTGCATCTAGAGGTTGCAGATCCTGATCCCACCAGTGCTTGGGATAGCGCGCGAGATAGTGACCGAACTCGAAGTAGGTAGGAGGATGTCCGGCGGCCATCAATCGATGAGAGACCTCCCGAGGTTGTACCGGGACCTTGGTGCCATCGTGCAGGATACCTGCATCAGACCGCTTCAGGTCACCGATGTGGCACGATCCGCAGATGGATGCTAGCAGCCATGGGTTTTTCGTGTCGACTCTTCCTTTGCCGTCGTTGGTATCGAAACGTTTCGCGGTATCCTCCCATCCAGGCGAGTAGTGGAAATCATCCCAGCCACGGGCTGGTCCATGGCAGACCTGGCAATCCACGCCATGCTCTCGATCAGACATCGGAGCCAGTTCGGTCGCATGGCAAGAGACACAATTGTTTTCGACAAACCGATAGTATCGAGCGTCATCGACGGAATCGACCATAGGCTGCTCTTTTGCATCCCATAGTTTTTGGACGATTTCAAGCGACAGCTTGGTCCTGAGATTCACGTAAGCGAAGGCATGAGGATCGGTCTGATCCCAAATGTCTCCGGCGCGGTTCCAGAGCTTGGCAGTTTCAACCTTATTGCCGTGACAATTTGAGGTCAAGCAGCCTTGTACGCCCAGCAGATCGGCCTGTTTTTTGATCGTGGCCGATTCCGCGTTCTGCGCGAGCGAACGGACAGGCTGCACAGCGAGCGTCGCCAGTAGTAGCAGGATCAGAACGATGTAGTGCTCGAATCCGATCTTCATGGCAGGATCCCTAGAGCGCCATGGATCGCTTGAGGTTGGGTAAATGCTGCTGGATCATGATGGTACTTGTGGCACTTGATGCAGTTGGCTCGAGCAACATTCCGATTCCCTCTGGCTTCAGCGTCGCGGCGTTGGGATTCGTCCAAGATGTGGCAGGAGTTGCAGTTATCAAAGCCTCCGATGATAACTTGTTTGGCGTTTCCGCCCGATGGTGGTTCTGCATCGGTCGGCTTTGCGGAGCTTGAACGTTCGATGTTATGACAGCGATTGCAATCGATGTTTGCGTGGGCGACGTGGGTGAATGTCGCATCTTTGAGCCACTGTGTTTTGATCGAACTTGGCAGAACAATTTCCGCGCTTGGAGGATCTGTTGGGCGATCAATCGATGGGGCGTGGCATTTTCCGCACCCGTAAGCTTTGAAGATTTCATTTTTCGCGGTGGGGACGTCCGTTTCTATCAAGTGGATAAGGCCCTGGCCTGAGGCCGTCTTTTGGGTTTTTTCAGCCAGCACACCTATTGGCTCGGGCTCAGTTCTCTGGTTGCGTGAGATTCGACTCAGCGCGGCTGCTTGCGACGCGTAGATGGCATCGGTCAAATGCTTGGTGTCCTTGAAATCGAGCTTGTGAGGGACCTCCAACTCGTGACAGGCTTGGCAATGCTTGGAGAACTCAATGGGTTGGTAGAGGCCCTGGTCGTTATTTCGCATGTGGCAATCGCTGCAATCCAATTGAATCAATCCATTCAGGTCCTTTCGAGCTTGGTATTGCTCTCGATACAGTGGGCTGAGCGAATCGAATGATTTGGCGACTCGACCGTTGGGTTCGTTGGGTTGCCCCGGTCTCAAGTGTTGAATGTGGCTGAATTGGATGGTCCCAGGATCCGTTGCCAGGGCTGTAAAATCTGGATGCCCGGCCCCATTGGATTGCTTTTCGAAGCTGGTAACTTGCGAAAAGGTTCGGTTGGGATCGGGAACAGCCACTTGGCTAAGGTCCTTGTGGCATCGCACACAGTTTTCGTCGGCGATGTCGTTTAGGTCATGGTTGAAGCCTAGATGTTCGTGATGGCATCGAACACAGGATTCGATTGCTAAAGCTTCCTTCTTCATCGAAGCAGGATAATGGTCTTCAAGCCCCTTGTGGCATTCACGGCACCGATTGTTGTTCTCTGCGATCGCCCCTCTACTGCCAAAACTGGTCGTTTTGATGGGGCTTAGGGGAGCATGGCAATTCTCACAGCCTGTTTCGTTCCAGGCGTGGTGGGCTTTGGAGAGTTCCCCGGTGCTCATTTGTTTGGCTCCCGATGGGGAGAGCAACCAGAGTCCATAAGCCAATCCGAGCAGCAATCCGGCCCAGGCCAAACGGCGTTTCCACACGACAGAAGAGTCGATGCCAGCGGTGTAACCCCGGTCGATTCTCCTTGAACGCTGCTTGCCTGTGATTGCCATCAGTCGGCCTTGTTCCCTCGATCGTATTTACATGTAGCGCATGGATTGGATGATATGTATGACCAAGAGCACGCCGAGCATGATGCTGATTCCAGCGTGGAAAGCGATCCAACGATGAAGCCAAGCATGGGCCATGCGTTGGGCATCAAACTGCAATCGTTGCTCGACGGTTGATTGCAAGACTTCGAGCAAAGGGACCGCCGAGGGCGAACAGGACTCTTGTAGATTCTTAAACCAATCTTGGGTTTTTTGAAGCGTTCGGATTGGGGATTTACTATTGGTTTGAGCACCGGTTGGAACCACGTTTCTAAGCAGGAACGGTTCGATAACCAATGTGTACTGTTTCCAGATTTCCGTACGGTCAGCGGCTGTCATTTCATCGATTGTATCGTTGGTAAAACTGACCCGTTGCGGATCGCGTCGCTGCAAGGCACCGACGACAATCGGCTTTACATCGCTGACTCGGCTCGCATCGAAATCCTTTGTGTTACCTGGAAGTGACTTGCCGGATTTCAAGTGTTCAAGTTGCTTTTCGAGCACGACCAATTTGCCCGTGTTGGGTGGTTTTGCGCCGAGGGTGACCGTAAGCATCTGACGGCTTTCGAGCGCGCTCAGCAGCGAAACATCGTCGATCTGATTGGGAATCGTTTCCTGAGGAAGATTTCCTAACATCCAGCGTGGGATGACTACTTGCATTATCCAACCGAAGACACCACTTGCGAGTACCAGCAGTAGCAGGACCATCAGGACCGTTGAAAAAGTGCCTCCAAACCGAAAGCCGGAATGAATAAAGGCAAGTGGTCCACAAGCAAGTCCGAGCCAGAGGTGGTAAGCGACCCAGAATTTCGTACGTCCTAATTTGTACTTGCGAAGCTTCTTTCGCGGCCACAGTAACAATTCAAACAGGATGATTCCTGCTGCGATGCTGCCGATAACTAAGCCGGGAAGGGAACTCCCTGATACCGAGCCGTCTCCCGTGCCTAGGTGGAATTGCCAAAGCCATCCGACGAGGATGAGCACAGATGCAAGTAAGATAGGCCCAAGGTGAAGGTGCATTTTGCGGACAAGGAGCACAGCATCTGACCCTTAACTTAAAGCCCGCCACACGAAAATCCACCGACAAGTCAATCGTTTGGATAAGCTAATCGATCCGGCATGGAAAGTCAAATTTACCGAAAGAAAACCGGGGGTAGGATCCGCTTACTTGCTGTGCGCTTCCCAAATGGGTGAGAACTCCAACACGGGATTGATCAGGTGTTTAACGGACCTTTCGAGCATGATGAGCGAAGGACCGTCATCAGGGTACTTTTGCACCAACTCACCAAAGAGCCTGGCGGTTTGTCGAAAAGCTGTTCCGGACTCGAACAGGGCTAGTCCCTCTTGATACTTCTCAATCAGGGTCGCGTCAGCTTCTTCCTCGGACATCAATTGGTAAAGATCGACATGCCCGTCGAGTCCAACCACCTTTGCTTTGCAGAGTCTGCGTTTTGGAGTGTCCGGAGGGACGCACTGAGCGGTTGACTCTGCCATCAGAGTCGACACTTGCCACTGCTTGGTCAACCCTTGGATGCGACTCCCTAGATTCACGGTGCGTCCCATCGGGCCATACTTGAATTTCTGCCTTGAACCTGTGTTTCCGACCCGAGCCATCCCTGTATTGAGTCCGATTCCAAAATCGATTTTAAAGCGGATCTTTCCTTGGTAGTGTTCGTTCAATTTCTTTTTTAATTTCATCATGTCCAAGGCGGCTCGGACGGCGCTGTAGCCATGCGAAGGCTCTTCTTCCGGGGCACCCCACATCGCGAAGAGTTCATCGCCGACGTAATCGACCAGAACTCCATCGGCATCCAGAACGACTCCTGATAGCTCGCTGAGTGTGTGGCTTAGCCACTGCATCGCTGCGTTGGCTTCCATCGAGTCGGTCGCCTTGCTAAAACCTCGGATATCGCAAAACAAAACGCTTACTTCGGTGTCCTTGCCATCGAGGAAAGCTTCCCCCTTGCTCATCAGATTCCCGATGACCTTTTGCGAGAAGAACTGCTGGTAAGTTGTCAGCTCTTTTTCCTTCCTAACATTCTGCAATCGATTGACCGTCGCTGCGGCTAGGATCGCTATAAACTCTTT
>JBJTAQ010001029.1:0-6511 GCA_046090945.1 Pirellula sp. | reverse complement strand
GGAATGATCGGAAATGCCGGAAGGATCCGCAGCACCCCTACCTTGACCGGTTTGCTTGATTTGACACCCTCAAGGTATTCAATAAAATGACAAAGACTCGGGACGGTTCGGAAATCCACACCGAACTCCCCGTCCCCCCACTCCTTATTCAACCCCCGGGGTAATGGCCATGTTTGGAATTGGAATGCAGTTGATCGAAGTACCCGCTAGTTGGATCGGCTTTGGGGTGCTTGCGATGTTCGGAGTTGGGATGCAAGAGATGCTGATCTTTCTATTGATCGCAGTTCTCATCTTCGGCAGCCAGCGTCTCCCTTCTCTGATGAGGAATTTGGGACGAAGCGCCATTGAATTCAAAAAGGGGATGCGGGACGACGATTCGGAAACACCTTCGGAATCGACCAAGTCGTCCTAGTTCGTTTGCGAAGCGAGGTTTGGCATGTTTGGTGGCATCGGCACCATGGAAATGGTAGCTTTCGGGGTTCTAGCATTGATGCTTTTCGGTGCCAAACTCCCTGAGGTGGCGCGGAACCTTGGTGGTACTTATCGAAGTCTGAAGCGGAACGTCGACGAGTTTAAGCGGGAGTTCCAAGCTGTCGAGACTTATGAACCCCCGAAGTACCAGGCCAAAGAGATGACCGATGAACCTCGGATCGTCGAGTCGTCGGCACCCAAGTTTCAGATTCCTAAGGACGAGGACGCATGAGTCGCTTCGACTCATGCTTTTTGTTTTTGAAGTTCCTGAACAACTCCCAACAGCCTGTTGAGTTGTTCCTCGTTCAAACCGCTCATGAGCGGCAGTATCGTTCCGACGTCCGATATTCCAGAGATTCGAACGGCCTCATGCAAGACTCGGATGGGTGAAATCGAGTTGCGTTGATCTTCCAAGGGCTCGAAGATCCGTCGGATACGCTCGGCTTGTGGCCAAGCGGCTTGGTGAATCGCCTGCAGCATCTGCGTCGAAAGATCGGGCCGAATGCAGACGCAGCCGCTCGTGAACCCCCCCATCTTGAATTCACGCATATGGCAAATGGCGGGTTGCTCCCCCATGCCACTTACGAACAAGTCCGAGGAGATCCTTGCAAGAAGTTCCTTGAGATAAGCGTCTTGGTTGGGATCCGGGAGCACGACGGCGTATTTAATCCAACTAACGTAACCGTCATTGACCAATCTCTCAACGGCCTCTGGAGGTAACCAGCGATCGAACTTCAGATACAGCACGACCGGTTTGCCCATGCGGTCGACAGCCATGCGAATTCCGCGTTCGATCCCTACTGGATCGGTGATGTCTTTTTGAGGCAGTACCATCACCGTATCGATAGGCAAATCGGCTGCGATTGCGGCTTGATCCATCATCATCCCAAAGGAGGATCCGATCGAAGGGATGACCCAAGAGTCCGAACCAGCCCGATCGACAAGCTCACGAACGACCTGGTCGTACTCGGAGAGACGGATGTGGTAGAACAGTGCGTTTCCGCCATAGAGAAAGGTTCGAATCCCGCCGGCTTTGAGATGCTCGATCATTCGCTGATTCTCATCGCCGCAAACTGTCCCGTCGCTTTTTCTGGCCAACGGAGGCACGGCGATCACACTATCGCGAATTCTTTTTGGATAATCGATCATTTTCATAATACATCTACTGTTTCGCGGTCGTAATCCAAGTCTTCGAAAGTAAGCAATCCGTGAAATTAGACCAGCCCACGGCCGGTGATTTGAATCAATGCTGCCAAGTATCTTTCTCTGGTTTGCTCGACGATATCGGCAGGGAGTGCCGGAGGAGGGCTGTTTTTATCCCAATCGGTCCGGTCGAGGAATTCCCGCAAGTACTGTTTATCGAACGAGGGTTGGGGGCGTCCTGGGTTCCAATGCGCCGCAGGCCAGAATCGAGAGCTATCCGGGGTGAGCACCTCGTCGATCAGGATCAATCGTCCGTCGAACCAACCCCATTCGAGTTTGGTATCCGCCACGATAATACCCCGCTCCTTGGCGATCTCACTCCCCTTGCGGTAAACCTCAATCGAGCGGTCTCTGAGTTCGTTTGCGGTGGTTTCTCCAAGTGCTGCCACCATGGTTTCATAGGTGACATTTTCATCATGCCCCGTGTCAGCCTTGGTCGCTGGAGTGAAAACCGGAGATCCCAACGCATCGCATTGGCGCAGTCCTTTCGGCAATTCGATTCCGCAGATCGAACCTGTTTTTTGGTAGTCCCGCCAACCGCTCCCCTCGATGTAACCTCGAATCACGCACTCAAAAGGAACGACTTGTGCTTTTCTCGTAACAATCGACCGTCCTACGAGATTTCCTTGGGGATCCAATGCACTGATTTCCTTGGGTAATTGATCGTCGATCACATGATGTTCGACTCCCAGGGTTCGAAACCAGAAAAGACTCAACTGGTTGAGAATTCGACCCTTGTCCGGAATCCCGTTGGGCATGACCCAATCGAAAGCGCTGATGCGGTCGGTACTGATGATCAAAAGACGATCGCCAAGATCGTACACATCGCGGACTTTTCCTTGGCGTTTCGGATAAGGCAGATCGGTTTGGAGCAAGGCCTGTCGCATGCGGTATTCGAGATCGATCGGAGATGAAACTGGGGCGAGATCTATTAACGGATTGACTTGGGGAGATCATGCTAAGCGAGCTACCCAAAGTGAGGGATTGATTGTACCGTATTGCTCAGGAATTGTCCGAACGCCACAGCTCCACCGCACACCTTTTTCCTAGGTCAATCCACGAAGATGTCACTCGAGCGACTCATCTCTGCAAGACAACTGACTGTCGAAGTCCTCCATGAGGTTTTTTATATGGCTCGAAAAATGCGAGCCATCTGTCAAAATAGCGGACGGACCAGTCTATTGGCAGACAAGATGATCGGCTTGGTTTTCCTTGAACCAAGTTCCCGAACGCTGTTGAGCTTTCAATCGGCCGCCCAACGACTCGGTGCCGGTATCGTATTTATCCAAGGAGTCGGATCGACCTCCTTTGAAAAAGGGGAATCGCTCCCGGATGCGATCAAAGTGGTCAGCGGGTACTGCGATTTGATCGTCGCTAGGCTACCGAAATCAGGCGATGCGCAAATTGCATCGGATGCATCAAGTGTCCCGTTTATCAACGCAGGAGATGGTGGAAACGAGCACCCCACGCAGTCGCTCGTCGACACGTTCACGATCATCGAAGAACTTGGTAGACTCGCGGATCTAAACTATGCGTTCGGGTTTGACCCTTTGCAATCCAGAAGCATCCACTCGTTGTGTTTAGTCCTTTCCCAGTTCGAAAATGTTGGTTTTAACTTTGTCTCTCCCCCGGAGCTCAAAGCCCCCGCTTGGTTGATCGAACAGTGTTGCAGTAGAAATGTCCGTGTGAGCCAGTCGACATCGCTCGATGAATTGAAAAATCCTGATGTCATCTACCTGAATCGACTTCAAGAGGAACGCTTTCCCGACCGATCTCTGTTCGAGAAATACCGCTATGAGTACCGACTAACACCGGAGCAGATTCCAGAAGCTACACGACTGATACTGGATCCACTGCCTCGGGTCGATGAGATCGCTCTGGCTGTCGACAAACTCCCCATTGCCGGATACTTCCGGCAAGCGCAGAACGGAGTTTATATACGCATGGCTTTGCTAGCGATGCTACTGGGTAGAACCCTTTGATCGATCAGCTGAACTCTTCGCCCTGAGAGATTTGACCAAGCTCTTGTTTACGAGCGCATTCGATGCATGTGGTTGCGTAAGGAACCGCTTGGAGTCGGGCTAACGGAATCGGCTTGTCGCAGATTTCGCAGTCGCCGTAGACCTTGTCCTTGAATCTTGCCAAGGCTTCTTCGATTTGGGTCAGTTCCCGGCTCTCGACCTCGACCAGCTGGCTACTGATTTCGTCTTGGGCGGTGTCCATGGCAGCGTCCATGACATCCCCGCCCTCCTGGGAGAGGGACTGAAGCATGCTGATGTCCCCGTCAAGAGCCCTGCGTAGAGCTTCCCTGCGAAGTAGCAAAACTTCTTTAAGCTTAATCAAAGCCTCTTTTCGAGTCGTCATCGCAACGCCTTTCTTGATGGTAAAACCCCAAACACCTCAGGGTGTCAGATGTTCCCGAGATTTCGCCGCCGGCACCAAAACCCGCAGGATTGTACGCGAATTGGTCTGTTTTAGTTCGCCCTATTTGCGGATTTCTTGTCAAAATCAATCCTTAATAAAACTAAATGAAAAATCGCAAGTCTCTTCATGATTGCATGTTAGCGTCGGACGGTGATTCGGGAGGCGTACAGGCGGACACAGTGGCTTGCCACGGCTGTACTTTAGGTGTTATTCCGTATTTTATCGTTGCATCGATTTAGCCCCCCTGTCCGATAACAGGGGGGATTCGTTTCGTTCCCCGAAAGTAGCTGCGCAACGATTGGTCTGTTTCTATGCCTGGTCTTCGTCATCTACGAGTTATGATTCAGCAACCAAAGAAGATGCGCAGAAGAATCAAGCAAACTCTTTGCTGCGGGTTTCTACTAGGTTTTCTAGCTAGCGCAACCCAGATCGATGCCGAAGATCCGCCTGTTGGATCCCATACGCATTCGTCCAGGAAAAATCCTTTGAGAATGGACATCAACTCGGCTTCGAAGATCCCCAGCAATGATCCTCGCACCCGGGCCAATCCGGCAAGTGCTTGGCGGAGCGAGTTGCTGTCGGTCGACGAACAACTAGAGCGTCTCTCGACCACTCTGAGAATCGTCGGATCGGTAGCGATCGGACCGAGTCCGATTGGTGGGTCTTGGATCCACGCGAACACGTGCTCGATGATTGCCGAGGCGATCACGCAGGATTTCGACGCTCCCGCTGCGCTGGATATTGGACTTCCTGCCGCATCGGAACCTGAGAAGTTCACTCAGGTTGAGGAGTTCATTGCCAATCAAAGCAACGAAGATTCTTCTGGTGAGTCGGATCGAAACCCGGACCGCCTCGTTATTGGGCCACCGAAGCATCGGGACCTAAAGAGCCCAGATGAGGACATGCGGGATTATTTGGCTCAGGAATTTGAGCCATCTCAGACGACGCAAACCGATCGATCCTTGCAAGGAGTCGACGCTGAGAAGGCTAAGAAGCCCGATCTTTACGGAGAGTCTCGTTTCGGTCAATCCAAATTGCCCGAGCAGGAAAAAACGCAAGAAGAAGATCAAGAGCAGATCCAAGTAGACTCGTTTTACGGTACTCCCGCACAGAAGGCTCGATTGGCGCGCGTGAAACAAACGCTTGATTTCTACCTTGAGAATCCCGAGTCGACCGCCGCACGGTCGCCATGGGCTGTGATGCATGCGTTGCTTGCTTTTGGTAGCGACTACGAGATGGTTGGCCCGAACAACCAGCGAGTCAACGCGATCGGCTGGATGTGCCACAATGGTCTTTGTAAGACACAGCGGATTTTTACTCCGCGAGGAAATAGTTTTATTCCCAATGTCGGAGGAGGGGTACAAGGTCACCAAGGGCAGTTTCTCGCCATCTTGGCCCAATGCCAAGTCCCTCCAGATTACCCGATTCAAATCGGCGATCAGAAATTCACCGTCGAAGATCTAGTGCTTTACGAGATGGCGACATGCCGTGAGAAATCGGAATTGACGTTCAAGTTGATTGGCCTTTCTTATTACTTGGACTCCGATAAGCAATGGCGGTCCAACGATGGAAAAGTATGGAGCATTCAGAAACTCATCCAGGAGGAGTTAGCTCAGCCTGTCGTCGGATCGGCTTGTGGCGGAACCCATCGACTCATGGGTTATTCGTTCGCGATTAAGCAAAGAGTTCTCCAAGGCCATCCCCTTCAAGGGCAGTATCTTCGGGCTGCTAAATTCGTCAACGAATTCATCGAGTACACTTGGCAGTTGCAAAATCCCGATGGCAGTTTCAGCACGAATTGGTTTGAGGCGCGAGGCAATGAACCGAACGTCGAGCGCAAGGTTCAAACGACCGGCCACATGCTTGAGTGGTTGCTGTTCACTGTAAGCGATTCGGATGTTCGATCGCGTCGCGTCGAAAAAGCCATCGATTTCTTGATGGCGAATATCTACGACAATCGTCACCTGAAATGGCCCATCGGTCCTCGAGGTCATGCCGAGCGCGCCTTGGCCTTGTACCACAAACGGCTTGGAGAAATTCTTTCCGTGCCCCAGCAGGAATCTGAATCCGAGGAGACTTCGAGCCTCTCTGGTGCGAATTCCGGATCTCCTACTGCAGTCGTGTCGCAACAGCCATCGAGGCTATCTCAGGGCCCGACACGGGCAACCTCTCCCAACGGTGGCAATGCGATGCCCAGAAGCAATAGCGCCCAGCGTGTGATCCGGCCAGTTCGACCAAGACGCTAGGTCGGTTAAGCGATCACTTTTGTGATTTGATGCTGCAGTTCGCGCGTCGATGCAGCAATCAACGCACCTTGTAAAGCTCGTTGGTCATCCCCAGAAAAATCGGTGACAACACCCGAGGCTTCTCGGACGATCAATAGGCCGGCGGCCAAGTCCCAGATTTTTAGGGT
>JBJTAQ010001028.1:0-3696 GCA_046090945.1 Pirellula sp. | reverse complement strand
CCTCGCCGAGGGGAGAACAACGAAAAAGGGAACTGGTTCTGGACACTTGGTCCGCAGCAGTATCGCTGGTTACAAACGACCCTTAAAGAGAGCAAGGCCAAGTACAAATTCGTCTTCATCCATCACTTGGTCGGCGGAGCTGATCAGAACAATCGAGGTGGAGCAGAGGCAGCACCCTTCTGGGAATGGGGCGGTAAAAGCGCCAACGGTCAAGACGAGTTCTCTAAATACCGCCCTGGATGGGACAGACCGATCCATCAGTTGCTTGTCGACCATGGCGTTCAGATCGTATTTCATGGACACGATCATTTGTTTGCCAAGCAGGATTTGGACGGCATTGTCTACCAAGAGGTTCCACAACCGAGTCATTCCCGCGTTGGCAACACCCGAACCGCCGCCGAGTATGGCTATCTGAGTGGTGAGATTCAGGGCAGCTCGGGTCACATCCGAATCCGAGTCGCTCCTGAGCAATGCCGGGTCGACTATGTCCGTTCGTACTTACCCAAGGACCAGGACGCTCGACGTCGCAATGGCGAGGTGAGCTACACCTACGAAGTTCAACCAAAATAAGTAAACCATTTTTAGAGGCTTGAATCGATGCGGCGCATTTTGACTCTCGCGTTTTTCCTTTGGCTGTTTAGCACAACGGTCCTTGCAGACCAGCGGCCAAATATCGTATTGATGCTATCGGATGACCAAGGCTGGGATGGTTTGTCCGTGCCCATGCATCCCGATGTGCCTGCTTCGAAAGGCCAGTGGTTTCATACACCAAACCTCGAGCGACTAGCCGCGCGCGGCATGCGATTCTCAAACGCTTACTCCCCAGCTCCAGTTTGCTCTCCGACTCGGATCAGCTTACAAACCGGCAAAAGTCCCGCTCAGTTGCACTGGACCAAAGCAGCTCCGGCCGAGAGCGGTCAAAAACTCATCGAACCGAAACTGATCAAAAGCATCGCAACATCTGAGACGACTATCGGGGAATTGCTTCGCGCCGCCGGGTACACCACAGCGCATTATGGCAAGTGGCACATCAGTGGAGGAGGGCCCGGACAACATGGGTACGATGAGCATGACGGCGATACGGGCAACGAACAAGCTTTTAAGTTTCAAGACCCAAACCCCGTCGATATTTTCGGTATGGCCCAACGCGCCGAAGCCTTTATGCAGAAAAGCGCGCAAGCAGGAAAACCGTTCTATATCCAGCTCTCCTGGAATGCGCTCCACGCTAGCGAAAATGCCAATCGAGCGACTTTGGCTAAATACCAAGCGAAACTCGCCGGCGAGAACGAAAAACGTATCACCACCGCAGCGATCACTGAAGACCTCGATGCCGGAGTCGGCAAAGTCATCGATGCCATCGACCGATTAGGTTTAGCTAAAAACACCATCATCATTTACATGTCGGACAATGGTTCAGGTGGAGGTGGCGGTGGTGGCCAAGGCGGAAAGGGCAAATCCGGTGGCTTGCACGGCGGCAAAGGTGGTGTTTGGGAGGGTGGAATCCGCGTCCCATTCATCATCTCCGGACCGGGAGTCCAAGCCAACTCATGGAGCCATACCCCGATCGTGGGTTACGATCTGTTTCCGACCTTCTGCCAGTGGGCAGGAATCGAGCGATCCAAACTACCAGTTCGCATCGAGGGTGGTAGCATCGCTGATATCGTACAAAACGGAGGCCAAGGTACCGTCCAGCGTCCGAACGAAGGACTTGCGTTTCACTTCCCCCACTATCAAGGGGAAGGTGGCCCTCAATCTTCGATACGCGTTGGCGACTGGAAACTGATCCACTTCTACGAAGACGGACGGGATGAACTGTATAACCTTCGAGACGACTTGAGCGAACGAAAGAATCTTGTAAATCAAGCGACCGAACAGGCCAATGAGTTGCGCAATCGGCTTGATAAGTATCTAGCCCAAATCGATGCGCAATTGCCCACCAGAAATCCTGAGTTCGATCCAAACAATGTTCCTCAGAGACGAAGAGGAAACAGAGGGAAATAGATTTAAGGTAAAAGAGCTAGGAGCTATAAGGGGTCTAAAATGAAGCGTAGGGGAGTTGAAATGACAAGGGTTAGGACCAGGTATTCCTGGTTGATTGCAGGTGGTTTTTTGGTCTTGCTGTGGGCTGGCGATCGCGGGCTTGCGCATGAAGGAGGACATGGACCGGCCGGGGCAAACCCACAGAGCAAGTCGAGTTGGACGATCCAGCAGTCCCGAAAGCATTTTCATGGCAGCTTTCTGTCTGCCGATGAGGAAACCGCCAAGTTCGAACTCAGCGGGGGCAAGGTCTTGGAGGTAAATCGCAGGGATCTGGTCGAGGGTGACCGTCGTTGGATTTCTGACCGGCTAGAAGCTATTCGTAAGATGAATGAGACCAAACCCGTTCGCTTGGTCACGATCGCACTTGAACCGAACTCGGCTCCTTCTGAGGAATCGCTTGAATTCGAAGATACTCCTGAAATGCTGCAACATTTCAAACCCTTTGAGAAAACACTTGGTCTTCGTTGGGACAAAGACTTTTTCTATGTCGAGTCGAATGGAATTCCGGATCATCAGATGATGGTCGGAATCACAGCTTGGCAGCAACAGGTACCGTTACCTCAGTCTTACACCGGCCGGAACGCTTGGCGAATCCCCCTGCATCCGAAGCCAGCTAGCAAGCCGATGTCGGCCAAGGAGAATTTTTTCCGTGGAGCGATTGCATTGGCGGTCAATGGGATCCCGATTTTCAATCCGATCAAGAACGATGGACGCACCGACACCCTGATTGCAGGCGAGTTAGACCAGTGGGGTGGACACTGCGGTAGAGCGGATGACTACCATTACCACATCGCACCGATCCATCTCGAACCGCTCGTCGGCAAGGGACAGCCGATTGCCTATGCACTCGATGGATACCCCATCCTCGGATACCAGGACGAACAAGATAAAGAGCCGCTCGATTGGCTCAATGGACACAAAGATCCACAGGGCAAGTACCACTACCATGCGACGAAGAAGTATCCTTATATCAATGGCGGGTTTTATGGCGAGGTGGTGGAGCGCGACGGACAAGTCGATCCGCAACCTCGGGCAGAGAGCCCAAGACCGGCTCTGCCCCCGATGCGAGGGGCTAAAATCATCGGGTTTGAAGAGACAGCGCCCAAAACGTTTCAACTCACCTATGAAATATCCGGGCGCAAGGGATTCGTTCGCTATAAGCTCAACGAAAACGGCGCGGTAGCTTTTGAGTTCCAAGATCCCAGCGGCAAGGTAACCAAAGAGAACTACCAGCAAGGTGCTAGGCAGCGTGGCCAGCGCCCGCCCCGTGATGGCCAGCCACCCCGTGATGACAGACCACCGAGAGGCGAACGGCCGCCTCGGAATGATATGCCGCCTGGATCTCGGAACAACCCACCACCTCCGAGTGATCGACCTAAGGTTGCATTAGAGCCCGCAAGAGCACAGAACGGAGCGATCAAGGTTGTGAGCAGTTCGGTAGATGCCAAGGGGTTTCTGTTGAAGGATTGCACGTGCGATGGCGGAGGAGCTTCTCCTGCAGTCGCCTGGGAAAAGCTTCCCGAGGGAACTCAATCGGTCGCAGTTTCTCTGTGGCATGAAGCTCCCGATCAGGAGAAGTCCTATTGGTTGGTCTACAACATACCGACGAGTGTCCAAGGGATCGAGCAGAGCAAGAAACCTCAAGGTACCCTGGGG
>JBJTAQ010001027.1:0-9570 GCA_046090945.1 Pirellula sp. | reverse complement strand
CCCAACTGCTTTCCCCCGACCTTGTCAAACATACAGACCTCAGCCGATGAGTCACCGAGACCGCAAAGGCTGAAAACGGACTTTGGTTTAGCAACCGCGTCCAAGTAATCCCCCGGCAATGCTGTAGAGAATGCTCCGATTCCTAACTTTGAATTCCGCTCCTGGTCAAAAAAATCAGAACTTGCGAAAAACCTTGAATTCCCCATGTCTAGCTGTGTAACTGGGGGTCGAGGATCGCTTCGAACAGTCGCGATGGTTTTTCGGTCAAACCCGTGTTCCAGCCGAGCAAATTGCTTATTGCCAGAACACTCAGCAAGCCCAGTCCCGGCGTAAAAATACTTGCCTGCTCTCGAGTACAATAGATTGTTGCAGAAAACGATCCCTTTTGAGTTCCATTGAGATGCTTTAAGGCAAAACCCATCCCCAACGATTGTGTTGTTAGTAATTTCCAACTCCTTGGGTTCTCTTTCGAAAGGTTTGGAAACTATACCAATACGATTTCCAAAAATGAAATTGTTTTTCACGACTGCATCGGCACAAACCTGTATCCCGCAATCGAGCGAATCAAAAATGGCGTTTTGCTCAATTCGATTTGGCCGTTGAATTTCATTCCCGGCACTGTAAACCGTGATTCCAGGGTATTTTGTGCTAGTGATATAATTCCACTTGATAACATTCCCATAAGAACAGTTCTTTACTTCGATTCCGTCACCTTGATTGCTCGAACCAGTGCCCAGGTCATGGATATAATTCCCAGCAATGATTGAGTTCGAAACTCTCGCCACGCCATCGTGTGATCCAATATAGAAACCTTCTGCATGGCCGGACGTCTTGTAAATCTCATTGTCCACAAAATAAAGTCCGTCCATATTATCACTATTTGCGGATACTCCCGTGTTAGCCACATCATGAATGATACAATTCTCGACTACCAGGTTGTTCGAGGAACGGATCCGAATTCCAGTCGAACCACCTACAAATTCAAATCCAGAGACAACCAGATACTCAGACTCCGATATGTCCATTAAGTTTTCGACCCCATCAGATCTCGTGATAACAACCTGCTCCCCTGCTGCGGCTTCGATGCAAATGGGTGCAGAGCTTGAACCTCGAAGTCTGACGTCAAGGCGGGCGGGAACGGAAAAAATGCCTCGGTGAATTAGTAACCGTTCTCCAGCTTTCAAGGAACTAATCGCTCTCTGCAATTCAATCCCTGAGGCAACGGAATTCGATGGAACCGAAGGCCAGTGCTCAATCGTCCGAAAGCTCCTAGGATACCACGTGGGCGTCGCTGAGGGCCCCCGACCTCGTTTCATCCAAAAAGGACGCACCGACTTGAATGATTCCAAACGATTAGGAACGCGCACACTAGAATAAAAGATCGATGAAATCGCAATTGCCAATTCATTGCCTTGGACAGCAACGACATCAGCTGATCGGTTCTGAAAATCGCGTAAACCTATCGAAATCGAAGACTCAGTCGAAGCTCTAATAGGGATATTTCCACCACTCTTTGGAATCGAAATATCGGACTGAGGGAAAACAAAAACCTCCTCCGTCTCGGGATCATATGCGAGCGTCGCGAGAGAATCACCTTCAGAAAAGTAACTCAGAAGTAAATGGTATTCCGCTGATTGAATCTGATCGATACGAAAATCAAAACTCTTGAAACAAACATACAGTTCAAAAAGCGCGGAACCAGTAGCACCTTTCTTCCGGACAAGTACGAGGTTGAAGGACTTATCTCGGGCGTTGCTGTATGGCAGAAAAAAAATGACTTCACCAGTGAACTCTGCTTCAAGAGTTTTTCGATTAACGCACCATGAATCCACCCATTTCCAAATAAACCCATTTCCCTGATCTGTATTCTCAATTCCCCAAACGAACTCAGTGCCTGGAAAAAAACCGAATCCTTCAATATTCCTTGTATCGATCCGAGGATAGGCCAAAAGATCCGATCGAAACAAATCCTCGGAAGAATCGACTCGATGCAATTTGGCAACAATCGTATTTCTCCGCCCCCCTCCATCTTGCGCACTCACGTTGCGTTCAAGGGGCGCCTGCCGACGATTTAAGGCGCTGTGTGCCGATACCACTGAATTTGACTGCACCGCCACAATACCCCCAAACGGGTATCGCTCCCCCTTCTTATCGCTAGGATCCTGGGTACTATCAAAGAGGGGAGGATCAACAAGCGAAACAACTTCACGATTTAAAAATTGGACGGAAGAACCTCTATCTGGGGAATTACCGAGCCTACCCCATGTAGAAATCAGCAAAACCCCACTAAAGAATAGTATTTTCGCTATGCGGTGGAAATAACCAAGCTTTACAGTTTGAAAATCAATCATTTCCCGACGATACAATGCCGCTAACACCACCCTTGAAAGCCATCTCGAAGAACCGCATCGAGAGTATGACGACTCCGCTCATTGCGTACAAAGCCAGAAAAACAAAAAAACAGTTTAGAAATAGATAAACTATTGCATTGGATAAAACCCCAACCGAAAATCGCAAACTTGGGAACAAGCCGTTCAACCAAGCTAGATCCCACTCAAAAGGAAGAGTTTGACTCAAACCATAACAAACTGTTGCGGAAATAGCAGAGAACAGGCAGAAAACCCCAATAGGATACAACAGAATCCAAAACCTCCTTGAATAAAATTCAAAACCCAATTCAGAATGAATGCACCCAACGGCATACCCAAGCAGCATTAGCTCCGTGAAAAAAATGGAAATAAAAAGCAATCGGTTATCCTCGACCAGCAGATCAAGTAGCAAAACCGTCGACGCCTTCATGATACATACCCAATACCAAACTCCGATCGATAATAAAAGAGACCCAGCACACCACATCCAATTGCTGAATCGCCGTTTGCTTTGAAGCGGCATACTCAATCCTGCGAAGAGGCAATGCATCGGCAAACACAAGAGGCAAAAATATCTAATAAAATGCTCGAGGTGCACAGGCCCCCCCCAGGTTTCGGTTCCAATAAAAAATCGCCGAACCCCCAAAGGCGCGCTCCATGAGAAAAAGACATATCCTAGAAACACCAAAACAATGGCTAAAAACCGAGACGTTACCACCATTTTGGGATACTGTACTTTTACGGTGGTAATAAGCCCCCCAAGAAAAACTGAAAAAAACGAGCAAAAAATTAGCTTCTTTTGCACACTCGCCTCTGGATGGCCTGACTCTAAAACCAATTTGTCCACGAAATCAAAATTCGACCGACTGTATGCAACCATCGCTAGGAAAAGTAAAAGTATGCCAAAACAGAAGATTCGAATGATCATTGATTAAAAGGACGCTGAGTTCAGGCCGTTTCCATCAATAAAAAGAATTTCGCCGTTTGATGTAAAACCCATCTCGTTAACATCGCTCAGGATTGACTTAAATTTTTTAAAAACCATTGTCGATGAATCTTCTAGCCTATCCGCTTCGGATCGATAGAGGATCCCATTCTTCCGATCGAAAATAGTTACTGAAAACAATCGTCCGCCAATTCCATTGCCTTCACCACTCGCAAATCCTACTTGGAGTAACGGGTACGACACGCTCAAGGGCTTCAGATCTTCCGTCAAGCAAACGTGCAGGTGAGCCCCCTCCATACTACCACTTTCTACGAACTGAAGTATTCCCTCCTTAGGAAAATAATAGAGATGCCCTGACATATTTAATCGTTTTTTAATCGCATCCGTATCATCTGTAGCACTTGATTGCTGCACCGCACCAATTCGTGTAATCGCTGGATTGTCATTTCCAAAAAGATCGCTGCTGGAGATCAGGCGATTAGATGCCTTCCGGCCAATCTTCGACAGATCATCAAGGCTGTCTAAGTCACAAATCAACTGATTTGAAATAAAAAGCGCTTTGCCATAACCTGCAGGGAAATAGTTGCGTGATCGAGAGCAGATAATGTTGTTCGCAATCCAATTATCCGAGCGATTCCATTGATTTACCTTGATACAAGCGCTGTCACTTGCAATCGTATTTCCTAACAATCGTATGTTCCTTGGCTCCAGGTTTCCAAACGGCTTTGAAACAATTCCTGTTTGCCTACCTGAAATCCAATTGCCCTGAACTAAGGCGTCTGCAGCAACCTGGATTCCGCTATCCATGCAATCCAAAACGATGTTCTCCTGGATAACATTAACAGGATTGTCACTACCTCCGGCTCCATAAACCGTAATCCCTGGATATTTCGTTCCAATAATATAATTCCATTTGACTAAATTTCCATAAGATTGGTTTTTGATTTCAATCCCGTCTCCCTGATTCTCAGCTCCCGATGCTAGGTCGTGTATGTAATTACCCACAAAAAAGGAATTGCGCGTCGTTCGGTCTCCATCGTGCGATCCTACGTAAATACCCTCGCCGTTCCCGTCGGTTCGGAAAATCTCATTATCTACTATGTAGATTGAAGATGTGTCTTTGCTGTTCAATGCCACACCGACATTGGCGATGTCATGGATAATACTGTTGTAAATAAAGAGCTCATTAGCGGTTTCAATCCGAATTCCGGTTCCCCCCCCCGTCACTTCGATCCCACCCAGAGCCAAAAAAGACGAATCCTTTATATTGATTACGTTCTCATCTGCATTCGGCCTGTTGATTACAACGCCAGCCCCTTGTCCCTGGACTACGATTGGGGCGGTGGCTGTCCCCTGTGCTTTTATGTCAAGTCTCGCGAGACTGGTGTATTCACCCGGTTGAACTAAGAGCAGATCACCAGGCTTTAAGCTGGCTATTCTTTCCCAAAGACTCGACCCATTCTCTTCAGATGTTTTGGATCTATCGTAAGTATGCTTCAAGATGCGTTGCCCCCGATCCCCCCACCAAGTCGGAGTGATTGTTGGCGCGAACCCACGTTTTCGCCAAAAAGGCCGCAACTCTTGTGTCGCGATGTACTGCGTTCCCCCAATTCCTGCGACAATTGATTCACCCTGAAATACGGCGAGATCATTAATCTTAACCAGAGGTTGCGTGACGGGATTTCGTATCCATGAACTTAGAGAAGCAACGAGACCCGCCCTCGGCACTTCTTTAATCGCGATGGATTCGCATTTTTCGGTCAATTGCAATTGCCCAAGCACTGCAATCTTCAGAACACAATTTATAGGATCGTAATAAAGGCTGAGACGATCTTTCTCACTTCCTCGTTTAAATTTGCAAATAACCTGACCGCGCCGCTCGATAAGTTCGCTTCCCTTTGTCTCTATTGCCCATACCTCGACCAATTCCTGATCCAAACCCTCCGGATTCATATCTCGGCACAAGACAAAAGAAAGCCCATCCAAATGGTAGTTATTAGAGGTTGCAAAAGCTACAATCGGTTTCGGGGTACTCCAAAACAAACTCCGCCTTTTCTCTCTCCAGTTGTCTTCCCATTGCCATATCACCCAAGACTTACTGTTGCCTTCTCGTGCAGTGATAGGTTCGATCCCCCACATTCTATTCGTACCAGGAAAATATCCCGCGTCTTGAAACCCTTTCGTTTTCAACCAAGGATATGCATCCTGAGATAGCAACTCCAAACTTGCATCACTCTCGGATCTAAAGTCCTCATTTAGTTGTGCGATTGCCTCTTCCTTCCCCCCTCCTATTTTTTCTTTGCCCACATCGGAGTTCCAAGGAGTTTCGATTGCATCAAGATCGGGTAGAGACCCATGAATTTCGGCGTCATTGGGTTTGCTATTCGAATTTTTCTCGTTAGAGGAAGCTTCTTCTTCAACAGCAAGTGAAGGATTGATTTGTTTCAGGCGATTCTGTAGCGATTCCTCCTCCAGCCTTATCCGATCCTCGAACAACTTTCTGGAAGGATGCTTGGCACCCATAGCACTGAGTCGCTTACGAAGCACCTTGAGTTCGCGGACCAATTCGTTGACTTGGGCGTCGCGTTTCATTTCAGCGCTTAGGCGATCTTCGATGGGACCTAATGCCTGCTGCGCATGCATCGCTGTTTGAAGAAAAAGAACTATGCACAGAAACCGTATTGAGGCAATCATTGATCACCACCTGAATTAAGATTTGCCTCCGGCCTCCCCCGACTTTCAAGAATCGCTATCGAGACGCGCACCAATAAGCCCGCAATCAAAGTAGCGATGACTAGTATTGGAGTTGCGTTTTTTGTTGAAACAATTACTTTCCCTAGCTCCACAAAAAGTCCGTAAAACGATGCTGAATTGTATAAAAAGTTGTCAGCCATGATTTTCTTTTGGCTACCCTTGAGCACGATATACCATGCAACACCCGTAAGCAAAGAAGCCAGAAATACGAACATCGCATTCCACTTGCTCGCTTCCCAGTGCAAGTCCCAAGGATATTCGACTGGTGTAAGTGGCAATACCAGGTCTCTCAATCCATGTTTAATCGCGGAAATCTCAATAGACGGAAACCAGGGTGTCCATTCGAAAACCAGAAAGCCGATTGCGAATGCCAACAATCCAACGTGACTTTTTTTCAAATAGCCAAGGAATCCGATAAACTCCAAAAGCAGTCTTCTGCAATCCACGGAGTAGTATACACATATTCCGATGGCAAGCGCAGATCCTAATCCTTGGAAAACAACGTCGTATAGGGATGGATGTCGCTGATCAAAAAAGTACTGCATCGTTTCTACAAACATTGCAGCCCCTAAAGCCATGCTTGTGATCCCAAGAATTGCTCGCCAATTCCTGGGATGATGACTAATTGGAACCTTTAGGTCCCTATTACCGGCGAGATACAACAAAGCGATGGGCATACCGAGAAGAATGTTAGCCAGGATATCACTTTTCGGAGGGAATTCCGCGACTGAGAAAAAAAACATTTTTATTAATGATCTTTTTGCCTCCGCTCGCAACTCTATCGGATAGATAGATAAATAAATAAGAACAAACAACCAACCAACGATACACTTCCAAGGAAAATGCAGCGACTGTTCTGTAAACCTAATATAATAGAGTAGGACAATACCCATCAAAATGCCTGCGGCATAAGCAATAAGATGAATAAGTATATCTCCGCCAGAGATTGTCCTACCAGGAACCAGCACCTGGATTAACTCAATCAAGATTAGGTATAAAACAACAATAGAAAAAAATCGAATCGCCCTCCTGAGTCGATCAAATCTACTACGGCCTACCTCGACAAGCATTGTAAGGGTATAGCCTGAAAAGAAGCAATGAGGAACAACAACTGACTGCCAAAATCGCTGAGATGAAAAATGCAGGTTCATAATTCCCTGCACATCTCTGCAAAAAATCCCCCAGGGGATATTCTCAAAAAATAGCGGGTTCAAGTATGTGCAAAAAACAACTATGAGGCTCATGATCCACAGTAGCAGCCAAAACCGATGTTCTCCGAGAGTCGCAGCTGTAACGGGATGTTTCTTATCCATGACTAACATCCTCAGAGAGGGACACTTCTCGCCACCTCTGGTCTTATCATTACCAAGGCTGCTTGGACCCTTTACTTGGTAGTGCCACCGACGCCAATCTGGCCAATCCGTATACCAAGTACAAAACCGCCAGCCTGGCCACTTCAGTCACCGATCGGACTTCATTCGGACAAATCCTTACCGCACGGCTCACTGCTGGAAAGAGCCAGACAAGAAAACTCGCTAATAGGATCACCCAAGATGGTAAGTTCATCCAATACGCGTTTAGACTTAAACAAATTCCTCCAAGAACCGGTAAACCAGCTACTACCCAAACGGGCCACAAGAGGCTCGTTAGACCATCCAACGGACAACCTTGCGTTGCCCAGGCCCTCCAACCGCTTGAACCACGCCAACGTTCCTTGTTAAAAAACTCCCACAATGTCTGTGGGTCACCGTGGTGAAAGTTCACAATCCGCGGATCGCACACCACCCGATATCCTGCAAGCCTCATTCGAATGCTTAAATCTACGTCCTCCGAAGCTATCAGGTCGCTTCGGAACCCACCTACTCGCTCAAATGCCTCCCGACGAGCAAACAAATTTCCACCTTGAAGCCAACCTATATCTCCAGCATGGTTCGAGGAACTTCGCTGAAGATCCCATGACCTTGCAACCCAACGACTCTCGGGTAATGCATGGTATCTTGCCCCAGCTAGCCCAACCTCCTGATCGGACTGAATTGCCAGCAGCCCAACCGCTAACCAATCCTCGGCAGGTTCTTGGTCCGAATCTGTGAAAACAAGTATAGAACTACTGGCTGCCTTGGCTCCCTGGTTTCGCATTGCGCCAATGGTCAGACCAGGACACACTAGCACCTTGTCGGCATATCGATTTGCGATTTCCAGCGTTTCGTCACTGGACCCGTTATCAACGATGATCAACTCAAAAGCTAGCCCTCCCCTTCGTATCGCTTTGACACATCGTTCCAGACCCTTAGGATTGTTCAGTACCGGTATAATAACCGAAGGCGTGATACTGTTGCTCATTACCAACTATAGAAACCGTTTCTCGAGAAAACGTACTCCCTTACCCACTATTCACATGACCAAAAAGATTAACCACTGAGCCAAACCAACCTGCGTCCCGGTGCCCTGAGGTTCTCCGGGGCAAAAGTAACTAACCCTTATCCCTCAAATAATACTTCACGGTCCGTCTGAGTCCCTCCTGGCAATCAACTTCTGGATCGTAACCGAGCCATTGCCGCGCCTTGTCGATGTTGGCAAGCGAATGTCGTACGTCACCCTTTCTGAAATCTCCATGGGAAGACTTTGCCCCTGGTTTTGCCATGATCGTCTTCAGCGATTCGAACAGTTCATTCAGCGAGGTTTGCTGGCCCACAGCCACATTGTACACCTGCCCCTTGGCCTCTTCGGAGGCTAGCGCGGCGAGCAAATTGGCTTGGACCGCGTTTTCCACGTAGCAGAAATCGCGGCTAGTCTGTCCATCCCCATTGATCTGAACAACTTGGCGCTCTTGTATCTGCTCCATCCACTTGGGGATGACGGCCGCATAAGGTCCATTGGGGTCTTGGCGCGGTCCAAAGACATTGAAATACCTTAAGCCAATCGCCCGAAACCCATACGCGCTTGAAAACACATCTGCATACAACTCATTGACGTATTTTGTTACCGCGTAGGGCGAGAGAGGTTTGCCAATCTGATCTTCCACCTTGGGCAATCCTGGATGATCCCCATACGTTGAACTCGATGCGGCATAGACAAAGGTTTTCACTTTTGCGTCTCGACTTGCCACAAGCATATTGAGGAACCCGGTCACATTGTTTAGATTGCTGGCGATCGGATCGTGAATCGACCTTGGTACAGAACCCAAAGCCGCTTGGTGAAGCACATAATCGACCCCTTGCGAAAGGGCTTGCTGACAAGTTCCCAGATCGCAGATGTCTCCTTGGATAAACCGAAATCGGTTCCATTGCTCAGTTGTCACAGCCTGCTTCACTAGGTCGAGATTCTTTTGGCTCCCAGTCGAAAAATTATCAAGACCTATCACCCCCTGGTTTAACTCAAGTAGTTTTTCGAGCAGATTCGATCCGATAAAACCGGCCACACCGGTGACGAGCCAAGTTCGAGGCTTCAATGCGAGATCAGACAGTGTATTTGAGTACGACATAGCAGTAGCAAGACTTTTAT
>JBJTAQ010001026.1:0-3102 GCA_046090945.1 Pirellula sp. | reverse complement strand
AGGCGTGGAGGGCAGTTGCTCACCTCCAAAGACATCGACGAGGGGCTCGCTCCATTTCGCGCGATTCGCGATGCGGTTGGGTCCCAGATCGATTTGATGCTCGACGGCCACGGCTTCTTTTCGCTGGGGGCCGCAAGGCAGATCGCTCATGCAATGCGTGAGGTTCAGCCGCTGTGGCTCGAGGATATCCTACGGCCCGATAGCGTTCAGACGATGGTCGAGTTCCGAAGAAGCATCGATGTGCCGGTTGCGGTCAGCGAGATGCTTGTTAAGATCGATGATTATCGTAGAGTACTCGAGGGTGGAGCAGCCGATATGGTCATGATCGACCCGACGTGGGTCGGAGGAATATCCGGCACGCGTCGAATTGCCGAGCTTGCTCAGGCATACAACGTCCCTACACTCATGCACGATTGCACAGGGCCTCTGACTCTGCTGGCAGGCTTGCACATCGGCGGTTCGAACAGCTCGGTGGCTTATCAAGAAACCGTCCGAGCTCATCTTGCAACGTTGTATCCGCAGCTGATCGACGTCGACTTGCAGGTCAAAGACGGCCACCTGGAACTCCCCGAGCGACCTGGAATCGGAGCGCGTTGGAAGGAGGAAATCTTCGATGCAAAGCATCCAGGGTATCGAATCAGCAGTCTAGATACTACTTCTTCTTGACCGGCTCTTTGAGATTCGCCTGAAGCTGCTTAGGCAACTTGGACTTTTGCTCTTCGGTGAGCAGCTTACCGATCTCGATTCGAGTTTTAGAAAGCATCTCTTCGGTTTCGACCAAGACCTTTTTCTGATCTTCGGTCGCATTCATTGCACTCAATCCAATCTCGCGCACTTCCTTGGGTTTCTTTCCCTCTTCACGAGCCTTCTTGGTGGCTTCAGTTCGGTTCTTAAGCATCTCGGGGGTGAGTTTCGCATCTTTTCGCTTGGCGACGACCTCTTTGGCCGTCTTGCTAAAGATCTCCTTGAGCTTCGCAGTCGTCTCCTGGTTCAGGCCTGCAGGCTCGAACTGCTTCACGAACTGGCTTACCATCGCGGTCTCCTGATCGACCTTGCCACGTTTGGCCGTCGTCTCTTGGGCCGATACGTTGGCGAGTGAGCAACCCAAGAGCATGCAACCGACGAGAAAATTTCTAAACACGATCGAAACACCTCCGATAAAAACGGAACAAGGGGCGCAACAATCTAGGAATCCTACAGGCGCGGAGGCAGCCAAGCAAGCAACCGTCGACTTTCGAGTCATTCAATTCGTGGAGTAGTACTGGGAAGTTTAGAACAAGAACCGACCCTCTGTGCCCCTCCGTGTCTCTGTGGTTAAAAACTGAAGATTCCTGAGCAATTGACATCAAGAATGCGAATCGAGGGGATTGCGGGCAAAGATCCATTCCTCGATAGGATTGCCCTCAATGATCTGCTGATCGATAAAACGGTCGATACGATCCTCGGTCATCCCACCGTACCAATAACCTTCCGGGTAGACGACCAAGATGGGGCCACCGGTGCAGATGCGAAGACATTGGACTTTGGACCTGTAACAAGCATGGGGGCCTTCGCTGAGCGATAGGTTTCTAGCTTTGAGTTCGTCTTTGAGCTTTTTCCAGGATGCCGAACCGATTTCCTGGGGGCAGCAAGTCGGCCCGACACACAAAAAAATATGACGGTGATAGCAGCCAATTTTTAAATGAATCGCCAAATCCCTGAGATCTTCGCTCATGAATCAATCCGGGCTGATGGAATAATGGGTGGTTTGTTGGCAAAATCGCTCGTTCAATCGCGGAATGCGCCCCCCCTGATTGTCGCAAGCTTGCTATCAAGCTACACTGAGGAAGCTTGAAAAACCAGCCTGAAGCTCAACGCTGGATCCACTGTCCCCCACCCCCTAGTTAGTGCAGTAAACCCTTGTGTCTGAAGAAGTTGCAACTCTAAAAATCGGCGACAAAACCCTCTCGATGCCCGTTCATGTCGGTACCGAAAACGATCGGGCCATCGACATATCGAAACTGCTCAAAGACACCGGGCACATCACGCTCGACGAGGGTTATGCCAACACAGGTGCTACCACCAGCGCCATTACGTATTTGGATGGTGATCGCGGAATTCTCAGGTACCGGGGCTATCCGATCGAGCAACTGGCAGAAAAGTGCGACTTTCTCGAAACCAGTTACTTGCTCATCTACGGAGAGTTGCCGACACCCGCCGAGCTCGAGGCTTTTCGGACGGCTATTTCGCATCATACGATGCTGCACGAAGACATGCGATCGTTCTACAACGGGTTCACGCGCGATGCGCACCCCATGGCGATTCTGTCGAGTGTGGTCAGCGCCCTGTCGACGTTCTACCAAGACTCGCTCGATCCTCATGATCCCAAGGAAGTCGAGATATCGATTCATCGGTTGATCGCCAAGTTGCCGACCATCGCAGCTTATAGCTACAAGAAATCCTTTGGTCAGCCGTTTATCTATCCGGATAATTCACTGAACTACTGCCAGAATTTCCTTCACATGATGTTCTCGGTCCCGAGCGAAAAGTACGCGATCGATCCGGATTTTGTGAAGGCGTTGAACCTGCTGCTGATCGTGCATGCCGATCACGAGCAAAATTGCAGCACATCGACGGTCCGTATGGTCGGCTCTTCGGATGCCAATCTTTTCGCAAGCATCTCAGCAGGTATCTGTGCCCTGTGGGGTCCGTTGCACGGTGGAGCCAACGAAGCTTGTGTGAATATGCTCAAGCAGATCGCAGACGATGGAGGCAATGTTAAGAAGTATGTAGACATGGCCAAAGATAAGTCGAGCAACTTCCGTCTGATGGGATTCGGCCATCGTGTCTACAAGAACTACGATCCGAGAGCCAAGATCATCAAGGCGGCTTGCGATGTACTGCTAAAAAAGCTCAATCTAAACGATCCACTCTTCGAGGTTGCACAAGAGCTTGAAGCTGTCGCTCTGAAGGACCCATATTTCGTCGAGCGAAAACTCTATCCCAACGTCGATTTTTACTCGGGGGTTATCTACCGAGCCATGGGTATCCCGGTTCAAATGTTCACGGTTCTCTTTGCCATGGGACGATTGCCCGGATGGATCGCTCACTGGGTCGAAATGC
>JBJTAQ010001025.1:0-1414 GCA_046090945.1 Pirellula sp. | reverse complement strand
GTCGTCCCATCGCAAAGGATGCTTGGCCACGCCAGTCGCTTCGAGCACCTTAGCGATCATCGGATTGCTCTTGGGATCCCCCCAAAGGATCAGATTGTGATTTTGAATATCAGCAGGGGTCAATTCCTCGGCGGATTTAATCCTAGCTTCGCCTCGCATCTGAATGCGCCAATGCCGAACTGCATGCTCAAATTCGGCCTGTACCCACTTGTCCACCTCCGGAGAAAGCCCCTGGCCGGACGGCTTGACGAATAAAAAAGGAGCCATCAACGCATCATCGATCGGTCCTTGTAAACCATGTTTCTTCACAAGCCCTTCCGGTGGTGGTGCGATCGGAGATACCTGTTTCCAAAAGCCATCCTCAAGCCTAAAGGTGGCACGGAATGATCCATCCGATCTACGCCGCACCAGAAGGGTTTCGGTGGGTGTAGCGCCTGGATCGTTGATCTTGACTAGGATATCTACCCCCCTGAGATCACTAGCATCACGATCGAGCGTAAACTGGGTGATTCCCCCGTCGATAGTGATATCGACTTGATCAAAATCATAGGTGTATGTTTGATCGATACTCGCACGAATGGTCGAAGGTACATGGTGCTCTTCAAGTGCATCGATCGTCAACCAAAAGGCGCGGTTATAGCGGAGGGTCGTCGTTGTGAAAACAATCTTATCCCCCCTCTTGTGATTGCTCTTTGGGTACAGATCGGACAATGGGTCAAGGATATCAAGCCTTCGTTCGATCTCCTTTTTGGCCTCGGGGGAAATCACATGCGCTGTCTTCGGGGCCACGATATGCGTCAGTTCAAAACGCTCTGCATCAGGTAACTCCCAACTGGCCTTGGCCATTATGTCAGCAGCCTGTTTCTGTTTGTCGATCTCACCGCTATAAGCGATTGTCGGAACGATATTAAGATTGCGAACCCAAACCGGGCAATCGTACATGGTCCAGAGTTGCTTCTCGAACCAGTACGGACGAAGCTTCTCGGATTGGAAGACTTTCAAGAAATCAGGTGTCTCTGAAAATCCGGCTCCCGGAGTAGCTGCAAACCAACGATCTGGGTAATGGACCGCTAGGTGCCAAGCTGCCGCGCCCCCCATCGAGAATCCGCGAATCGCCACCCGCTTAGGATCGATCCGATACTCGCTAATCGCATGCTCAATGGCTTCGAGGGTATCGATTTCCCCGGCCAACTTGTTGGCGTTGCAATATCGTCCGAAGGGGTGGATCATCAGGACCCCTTCGGCGGGTAGCGGATCGATGTTTTTCATACGGGTCCAGAGGAACTGCAGCTCAAGCCCTTTTTCACTCCGACCACGACACCATACATCCGCTCGTCCGCTTCTAGGAGCCGACCGATTGTAGACAACACCATAGGGTTGCACAGTCCCGTCGAGTTTCGAACGAAACCCGCGA
>JBJTAQ010001024.1:0-7875 GCA_046090945.1 Pirellula sp. | reverse complement strand
TGTCCTTGGCAATGCTGATGGTTCCACTATTCGTGGAGTAATCGTAAGAGCTAGGGGCTTTAGCCTTGTCTTTGAGGACCAGAGTGCCGCCACCGCGTTTCGATGCATCGATCCTTTCGATTGCGATATCATAAGGAGTGTTGTTGCTGATTTGGATATCGCCGTAGCCGTCTAGGACTCGAATCTCGCCGGCTCCAGTATTGAGCAGATTTCCTGTCAGATCGATGCGTCCCCCACCCACACGGATTTCCTTGACAATAATCTTGTTGTCGACGCGGTCGTAAAAACACTTGAAGTCGGTGTTGCTGACGGTCAGAGCGGTGAACCTAGGGGTTGATCGACTCAGAATGCTTTGAATCTGGTTGGTGACCGAGGAGTCAAGAGTGAGGCTGTACGAGGACTTGCCACTCTGAATGATCCCATTGAGATTGATGTACTCGGCGCTCACTGAGATGCTATCGGCTCGCAGATTGACCGTATTAGGGGTTGCGGTCATTAGATTGACGGCGGCATCCGAGTTGTAAGCTTGGATACCATTGCCAATCGTTTTGAGTTTACCGTAAGGATCGCCACCGACGTGGTAGCTAGTGAGTCCCTCGATGAAGACTGCACCACCGGCGATGACGCTCACATCTGCAGCTCGCACGCTAGCCTGGATGGTGATGTTGGCGTTGCGTCCGAGCGCCTCGAGTTTCACGGATCCGCTGTAGTTGGTGATATCGCCGACAACAACGATCGATGGGTCGACGTAGTTGTCGCTACCGGGGCCGACATAATCGGTCGCTTCGAATGTATTTTTGACACTGATTTTTGGAGGTGTCGCGCTGACGCCGCCGCCGGCGGTAATCTGCGCAAAATTCGCGGACTTGTTCTCCGAGAGATCTCTCACCGAGGCGTTGTCGATCGCCAAGGTTCCGTTGACGTACAGACCGCCATTGATCTCGGGGATCGTTATACCCTTGATCGTTACCTGGGCTGGGGTGTAATTCAAGATATTGACCGATGCATCTCCGGGGGGGTGGATAATCCCGGTTCCCAAGAGTGAATCCCCTCGGATATCGATGATGCCGGCTTGTGCCCACACAGGCTCGATATTCACATTCATCACATCGATGACTAGGAATCGATTTTCACCATCTGGGTCGATCACTCCGAGACCTTGTGCGACAAGCTCATTTCCGATCCGCGTAACCTCGGAGCGGTAGTAGGCAGCAAGCGTCGGGTCGTTCGTCGCATAGCGAGCAAGGTTTTCGCGAGCTTTGATGAGCTCCTGTTCTTGTGAGGACTTCATCGCTCCGACATTTTGGTTGATACGTACCCCTTCGGAAGCGGTAATTTGAGTGACCACATTGTTCTGAACGCTCCAGCCAACAGGTTGGTTGTTCGCATCTAAAGAACCAAGAGTGATCGACACGTTTCGCTTGACACCGGTTTCCAGTCGCCCATTGACGGTGACAATACCTGAGGCCGATGAGTTGACATCACCTGCTAGCAGCTCAGATCCACCCAGTGCGCTGTTGATAGCACTCATGGCTGCGCTTGCCCAGTTGACCGCCTTGGCTTGTGCCCACATGTCTGCCAAGCCGAGTCGCTCCGCATGAAGTTTGATATCTCGTTCACTGATCAGGTTGGAGGTTGCGTTAACGGTGATGGAGTTGGTTTGCAGCAATTGGGCTAGAGCATCGATGCTGTCGATTGGAATGGCACTTCCAGCAAAGGAGTCCGCTCGAGAACGCATCTTGTAGCGGTCGCGATTAAAAGAAGCATCTGTCCCTGCTGAAACGAGAATATTTCCCTCTGAAAATACCCGCGAGCCATTTTGGAATTCGATTTGGTTTACAGGTCGAATGTCGGTTCGAGTGTCTGCAACCGCCACGGTAGCCGCACCATAGGTGTCCACATTGGTGTTGGTGTCAACATCTCCAGTTCCACGTGCCGAGATGATGATATCACCCGTAGCTGTCAGCCTGGCGTTGACCCCAACATTAACTCTCGCTAGATCTCCGTCGGTTCGGATGATCGAGTCAGCTCCAGCTCCACTGATTGCACCGCCGGTGGTGAACGTGACCTTGTCGTATCCCTGGATGTCGTTGAGTGCTCGCAGAGCCAGCGGCTCGAGTCCGGATTCGGTAGGCACCGATAGTTGTGCTCCGGTTCCTACATCGACCAGAGTGTTCAGGGTTACAACGGTTTCGCTACGCGTGCTAGCTCCGCTGACCAGGCCTCCGGTCGTTCCCGAGATGTTGGTACCCACATTTGGTTTGCGAATCTTGTTCCCAGCATCGATTTCAATCGAACCCGCGACGATGATTGCGTTGCTTCCGACCAAGGAATTGACCGGAGTATTTACCGAATTCCAGACACGTGCACCGGCGCCTGCCAAGAGTCCGCCACTGACCGCCAAGACTTTACCATTGGTTTGAGACGTCGATGCCGAGTTAACCTTGAGATCGCCTGAAATATTCAAATTTGAATTCGAGCCGATGCTTGCCGTGGTAGCACCTGTCTGTGTGCTACTGGAGGATGCCGATGCACCTGCGGCAACACCGCCACTACCTGCCAACGTCTCGGCGTACGTTTTGACATCCCGAATTGCATTCACCGACAACGTTGCGCCTTGGTAGACGACTGAATTACCAACAGTCGCATTCACTGCTACGTCGGATTGGATTGTTGAGGTGCTGATGCCGACTGCGACAAGCCCGAACGCGACGCTCGTCGCTTTAGAATAATAGTTCCCCATCGCCAAGGAGTTCACGATCGAGTCACCCGTGACAATCAGGTTTGAATTGTTTGCAATCGAACTATTGACGGTGCCATTGACGATGATCTTTGAAAAAGTTGCGTCGACACCGATCAATCCACCTGCCCCGGCGGTCGTAAGTACATCGCCGGTTCTGTTGCCGGAAACCTCCAGGATTTGAGAGTTTACTGTTAGATTCCTTGAGCGAATCGTTCCACCGACACTCGCGTTGACGATCGGTTGGAAAGTCAGTTCGCTCTTGGACACGCCTATCGCCAAGGTTCCGGCGTTGACGCCAAAGGATTCGCCGCTTCCCTGGGGGGTCGTTGTTGCGTTGACCGTGATTTCGTCTGCATTGATCGAAGAAGTTTCGATACCTGCAACGACACTGGGCCGTGACAGCACTGTTGTAACGGAACCGCCAGCAGCGATCGAGAGCAGTCCGATGGCAACCGACAGTGTTCCAACGTAGCTCGAAGCATCTGATTGTTCGGTTGCATTGACGGTTGCATCACCTGTTGATGTTACTGAACTGCCGATAATCTTTGCGTTGGTGCTCGTGTCGACGGTATTGGTGGATTGAGCACCACCTCCGCTAGCTGCCAATCCGCCGACTGCAAACGCAGCGGTGTAAGCTTCGGAGTTCAGGTCGGAAACTTGGTTGGCTCGAACTGAAACATCGTTTGTTGTTCGAACCGTCGCGTTTTCGATCATGGCGTTGGTCTTGGATGCAATCTTATTTTCGGCAATCGTCACTGCCACGCTCAGTGCAAGACCGGCGCCATAGGTGGCCGCCAGCGCCCCGGCTTGGGCATTGCTGTCGATGATCGAATTATCCTCGGCAAGCATGGTCAGATTTGCCGCAGCGATCCCTGTTCCGGTGCTGCGACGGAGATAGGTTTCCGAGGTCTGGGCGATCATGTTGGTGGTGCTGACGCCAACTCCCGCTCCTGCATCAGCAGTGTATCCGATGGCCGCAGCAACTGCACCTGCCTCCACCGTCGCATCGATCTGATTGCTGGACCTTGCCGTCTGTTGCAGATTTCCAGTCGCAACTATTTGAGAATCCTCGATGATGGACTGCACCAAGCTGGCAGAAGGGGTTCCTGCCTCGGTATAACCGATGAAGTTTTCAGCGATCGAAACACCGATAGCAATCCCAGCCGCGCGGGCTCCAACGGCGAGTGAAGCTGCTAAGGCGGCCACCTCTGCATCGATTGTTGCAGTCGAAAAAGCTTCGACTTTCAATGTGCCTATGGTATCTACCTTGCTATCATCAATCGTTGCAATGGTGTCGCTGAGGATCACGTTGACTGCATGAGCGCCAGCTCCTGAGACCGCCACGCCAATCAGTCCACCCGCGGCTGCGATGGATGCGGTGGAAGTTGTTGCATTGACGGTCGCGGTTTCTGTTGCTGTTACTGTAAACGCACCGGTTCTGGCGGCGATACGCGTGTCCGCGTTGTCGACGGTTGCCCTGATGTCATTGTCGATCTCGTTGTGAGCAATGGATACGGAGATGGAAACGCTTCCGGATACGAGTCCCACTGCAAGCGCTAACGATGCAGATCCTGCGTGTGCATCGATTGTGGCTTGATCTACCGCATTGATCAGGATAGTTCCGGCGAGAATACCTTGGTTGCTATCTCCGTCTATAACCGCGTGAGCAACGCTTGAAATTCGATTTTCGACGCCAACCCCGGCACCTGCCGCACCTAATCCAACGGTTGTAGAGAACCCAGCCGCAACCGAACCAGCGAATACAAAGGCATCGATGTTGTCTTGAAGTTTAGCCTCAACCTTCAAGGCTCCATTTGCGTCGATGCTCGAGTTTGCAATATAAGCCCGTGCGCCCGACTGAGACTTGCCAAGGTCGACGCGTTTCCATTGGGAAATATCCCCGTAGTCTTCGTTGTACAGCAAGACATTGTTTCTAGAGGATCCGACATACTGATAGACTTCCTGGTCTCGAACACCGCCGTTGACCTTGACGCGATAGTTGCTACCAAGATTTACCGGGGTCGGATGGCTCGAAAGATTATTGAAGTTCGCACTTTGGGAATCCCAACCGATCCAATTGCGAGCGACAGCAAATCCGAAGGAGACGCCGATGCCCGCAGATCCACCAACCCCGACCGCTGCACTAGCGGCGATGATATCTGACTGGATCTTTGAATTGCTCAGCGCCGTGACACTCAGGTCCGTATTGCTAAGGACGTAGCTGTTTTGCTCGACGGATGCGGATGTCAGAGACAGGATTCGGTTTTCCGATACCGCACCGCCACCGCTTAGGGCGACTCCAAGCGTTGTACCACCTCCAACGGCTAGACTTGCGGCGATCGCCGTCGCATCGATCGTCGAGTCCGACTCGGAATTTACAACGATACTACCGATAGTCGACTGAACCCGACTGTCGGCATCCACGATCGAAGCTTTCGTGTTGTTATCGATTCGGTTTTCAGCGGTTGCAACCCCGATAGAAACCGCACCGCCAGGTCCGGCTCCACCGAAGGATGCAGCGAGAGTTGCCGCGCCTGCCAATGCATCGATTTGAGTCGAATCGATCGCTTCAATCTTGATCGAATTGGCTCGGATCCCGGCCGAAGCACCGCTTGCGCCGCTACGATTATCCCCATCGATAGTGGCTTGGATGTCCGTGGAAATCCGGTTGATACCCGAGGTGCCTGCACCGCTTGCAGCAAAAGCTCCAATGCCACCGGCACTGATCGCTGCCGAACCAGAGAAAACGATCGCATTGATGGCCGCATTGTCGGTGGCAAGGATTTCAAGATTGCCGTTGTTGGTTAAACCCGAGTCGATTATTCCCGCTTTGACCTGCGCGGGTATTTCCTGCTCGAGGTCATTCCAGCCGATGAAATTCTCCGCAATGGAAACACCGATCGACACGCCGTTCCCTGCAAGGGATGCTGCGACGACCAGCGCGTCTATTTTAGAACTGTTCGCCGATTCGACTTCAACAAGGCCGGTTGAGGTGAGCGTTGAATTTTGGATCAGGGCGTTGGTTTTCGACAGAATGCGATTCCGAGAGGTGGCTCCAGCACCGCTGACGCCGACCCCTGCGAGCCCACCGAATGCCAGTGACATCGATGCTGCCACCGAGGTTGCAGTGATCGATCCATCGGCTAGATCCCAGAATTTCGTGTTGGAATAGTCGACTAGGCCAAGGTTGTAACTGTTGGGTTGGATCGCTTGCCAGCGAGAAGTATCGTTATAGTTCTCTTGCCCGAGACTCAAGATTTCTTCTGCACCGACATAGCGGTAGTACTGGCTCGCACCGGTACGAACCGTGTTGCCCTCTCTGAGCATTGCGGTAGATCGTTCCCAATTGGATGTGTTCAAATAGTTTTGGTTGGCCAGATTGAGCACAATCCCATTGCCGTTGTTGTCGTTTCCAATGAAGGTGTAGATGGTGCTACCACCGACTCGGACCTTGTCCCCTCGGAGCAACTTCGCACTGGTCTGAGCGTTCGTAAAGGGGATATTAAAGATATCGTAATCGGCGGTGAATCCGCGGTACCGATACATTCGACCAGTCTGTCCAACTTTGTCATAGGTCTCTGAGAGTTGAACCGTATCACCAGGAGTCAGAGTTTTAGTACCAGAGGAATTGCTGTACTTTGCAGCCGGAGCATCTCCAGCAAGCGTGTTCGATAGAACAGAGATGCCATTGGTGCTTTCGATTGCGCTGCTATCGAGAATCGAGGCCGTGACGTCATTTTGAATCAGGTTGTAGGCCAACGAGACACCGACAGAGACGGCAACACCGTTTGTGCCACCGAAAGCCGCGGCAAGGGAAGAACCTGTCGCCAGCGCATTGATTTTTGCTGTGTCGGTGGCCGTGACATTGATTCCATGAGCTTGGACCAATCGCGTCGTGCCAGTCGTACTGGCACCATCGATGATGGCGACGATATTGGATCGCGATATGTTCTCCGAGTAGCTCCCAGCGGCTGATACGCCTACACTGTTTGAGGATCCAGCAGCTACCGCTGCGGATACGCCGATGACCTCGGATTCGATCGTTTGATCGGATAGGGCAGAGACATCGATCTGGCCACTGGAAATGACCTGAGAATTTCGAATCGAGGCGCGAACATCCGTCCCCGAGTCGAGCTTGTTCAGATGCCGCCACAGCGTCGTATTGCGATAGGCTTGCTGTTTGAGATCGAACAATTGATTACCAGATCGGTTGGTATCCGCGTCACTGGTGGCAGCTCCAATGTATTCGTAGATTTCACCTGCAAGTGCACCATCGACAAGTCTTACCTTCATCCCCGGAGTTAAACTCGAAACGGGATTGGCTGAGGAGTTAATGATCGTCCCACTGACGTTTCCTCCGGTCCTGCTAGCGCCGATGAAATTGCGAGCGACCGCGATACCGAGGGAAACCCCAACGGAAATACCGCCACCGACACTCGCTGCGCCGCTTCCAACCCCTACCGTCGCATCGATCGCCGAGGAGTTCAGGGCCAACACGTCGACTTTTCCTAGCTTGCTCGTGGAGGTGCCTGCCATGGAGCTATCGATGGTCGACTCGACGTTCGAGAGGATGGTGTTGGTAGCCGCAGCCGAACCGCCCGAGACGGAGACGGATGTCGCACCGCTAGCGATCGCTAGCGATGCAGCGATTGCATCGGAATTGACTGAGGAGGTCGACCTGGCCTTGACCAAGAGACCATTCCCGCTGGTTAAGACCTGATTGTCGGCATTGATTAGCTTGGCGACGGTATCGTTCTTGATGGTGTTGTCCGCGACTGCAACGCCGATCGATACGCCAACTCCAGTACCGCCGAATGCTGCGGCGACGGTTGCCGCACCTGCTAATGCATCGATTCGGGTGTTGTCCGTTGCGGTGATCGATAATCCATTGGTCGATAGGCCTCGATCGTTCGCAGTAGCAGTCGGTCGGTTGTCGCCATCGATGAAGGCTTCGATGTCTGTAGAAATCTTGTTCGTACCGCCGACCCCTGCGCCGCTGACACCTACACCGACGGTTCCACCTGCAACCGCAGCCGATCCGGCGAAGACCAAGGCGTTGATTTGGGCATCGTCCGATGCGTTGATATCGAGAGCACCTGATACGACGACGCGGCTATTCGAAAGAAACGCAC